>JBBIVG010000373.1:0-2851 GCA_037439865.1 Nevskiaceae bacterium | reverse complement strand
CGCGCACGGTGCGCGTCATCTCGGTGACTTCCTCGGGCCGCTCGTCGATGAGCAGTACGATCAGGTACACCTCGGGGTGGTTGCCGGTGATCGAGTTGGCGATGTTCTGCAGCAGCATCGTCTTGCCGGCCTTCGGCGGCGAGACGATCAGTCCGCGCTGGCCCTTACCGAGCGGCGCGATCAGGTCGATCATGCGGGCCGTGAGGTCCTCGGTGCTGCCGGTGCCGCGCTCGAGGCGCAGGCGCCTGGTCGGGTGCAGCGGCGTGAGGTTCTCGAACAGGACCTTGCTGCGCGCGTTCTCGGGCGAGTCGAAGTTGATCTGCCCGACCTTGAGCAGCGCGAAGTAGCGCTCGCCGTCCTTCGGCGGGCGGATCAGGCCCGAGATCGAGTCGCCGGTGCGCAGGTTGAAGCGGCGGATCTGCGACGGGCTGATGTAGATGTCGTCCGGGCCCGCGAGGTAGGAACCCTCGGGCGAGCGCAGGAAGCCGAAGCCGTCCTGCAGGATCTCGAGCACGCCGTCGCCGTAGATGTCCTCGCCGTTGCGTGCGTGCGCCTTGAGGATGGCGAAGATGATGTCCTGCTTGCGGGAGCGGGCGAGGTTCTCCATCCCCATCGCCTGCGCCATCTTGAGCAGCTCGGGGATCGGCTTGTGCTTCAGCTCGGACAGGTTCATCGACCGGCGGCTCGCCTCGAGCTCGGCCGGGCTGATCACGTCGAGGTCGTCGCCCTCGATGAAGTCGTCCGGCGGCAGCTCGTCCTGCCGCGGGCCACGATTACCGTCGGGCCCGCCGCCGCCACCGCGGCCACGCTTGCCGGGCCGGTTGCGGCCCTGGTTGCCGAGGTAACCCCTCACAGTTTGCTGTCCAGGAAAGCCGCGACGTCGGCCTTGCGGACCGCGCCGATCTTCTGGCCCTCGGCCTGGCCGTTCTTGAAAAGGATCAGCGTCGGGATTCCGCGCACGTTGAACCGCATCGGGGTTTTCGGGTTGTCGTCGACGTTCATCTTCGCGACGACGACCTTCCCCGCGTACTCCGCCGCGATCTCGTCCAGGATCGGGGCGATCATCTTGCACGGGCCGCACCACTCCGCCCAGAAGTCCAGGAGCACCGGGCGCTGACTCTTGATCACGTCCTGCTCGAAGCTCGAGTCGGTGACGTGGATGATCTGCTGGCTCACCAGAGATTACCTCCGCTGGCGTTTCGTTGACTGGGTTCGACAAGGTGGTTTTCGAGGGGTAAGGCGGGTCGCGCTGGAGTTATCGAGTGACTGCGCGGTCCGCGTGAGGCAAACTATCGGGATTGCTGGCTGTGACTAAAGTAATTCTGGAGCCCCGCCGCACCGGACGTGGGTGCCGGGCCCTGGGACCCGGCGAGCCGGCTGCGCTTGTGGCGGGAGCGGCTCTAGGCCGCGAATTGCGACGTATTTGACCCCGCTTTGCGCCAATTTGCAAGACCACAATCACGAATTTCGAACTGATGGCCGACGCACACCTGACTGACGTCTCGTTCACCAACCTGCACCTGCCGGAGACCCTGGCGCGCGGCATCGCCGACGCCGGCTTCGAGCGCTGCACGCCGATCCAGGCGCAGACCCTGCCTCGCGCGCTCGCCGGCTTCGACGTCGCCGGACAGGCGCAGACGGGCACCGGCAAGACGGCCGCGTTCCTCGTCGCGCTCTACTCGACGCTGCTGCGGCGCGAGGTGCCGCCGACCCGGCGTGCCAACTCGCCGCGCGCGCTGATCATCGCGCCGACGCGCGAGCTCGCGGTGCAGATCCACCACGACGCGGAGAGCCTCGGCCAGTACACCGGCCTCAGGCTGGGGCTCGCGTTCGGCGGCGTGGACTACGAGAAGCAGCGCCGCGAGATCGAGGAAGGCGTCGACGTGCTGATCGGCACGCCGGGGCGCCTGATCGACTTCTTCAAGCAGCACGTCTTCGACCTGCGGTCGGTGCAGGTGCTGGTGCTCGACGAGGCGGACCGCATGTTTGACCTCGGCTTCATCGCCGACATCCGCTACATCATGCGGCGCCTGCCACCGCCCGACCAGCGGCTGAACCTGCTCTTCTCCGCCACGCTCGCGCAACGGGTGCTCGAGCTCGCGTACGAGCACATGAACGACCCCGAGCTCGTGCGCATCGAGCCGGACAAGATGACCGTCGACCGCGTGCGGCAGGTGATCTACTTCCCGTCGATGGAGGAGAAGCCGCGCCTGCTCGTCGGGCTGCTCCGCTCGATGGATCCGCACCGCACGATGATCTTCGTGAACACCCGGCGTGGCGCGGAGGAACTCGAGACGCTGCTGCGCGCCAACGGCTTCAATGCCGAGGCGATCTCGGGCGACGTGCCGCAGAAAAAGCGCCTGCGCATGCTGAAGGACTTCCACAGCGGCGAACTCGCGATCCTGATCGGCACGGACGTGGCCTCGCGCGGCCTGCACATCCCGGACGTGAGCCATGTCTTCAACTACGACATGCCGCAGGACCCCGAGGACTACGTGCACCGCATCGGCCGCACCGCGCGCGCCGGCGCCGAGGGCGACGCGATCAGCCTCGGCTGCGAGGACTACGTGCAGTCGCTGCCGGACATCGAGGGCTACATCGGCCGCAGCCTGCCGCGCGCGGCGCTCACCGAGGACCTGCTCGCGGAGATCACGATTCCGGCGCACGAGCGCCGGCAGTACGGCGGCCCGGCCGGTCGCGGTGGTCGCAGCGGCGGAAGCCGAGGCGGCCCGCGCGGTGGCCGGGCAGATGCAGGCCGGGGAGGAAGTGGAAGCCATCACCAGCGGTTTCGCCGAAGTCCGCTCCTTGCTTGACGGAGTGGTAACCGCCCGCCCGCTCTCTCTAGGCTCCT
>JBBIVG010000372.1:0-2853 GCA_037439865.1 Nevskiaceae bacterium | reverse complement strand
CCCGACGTCGCGCATTTCCACAACACCTTCCCGCTGATCTCGCCTAGCGCCTACGCCGCCTGCCGCGACCTCGGCGTCCCCGTCGTCCAGACACTGCACAACTATCGTCTCGTCTGCTGCGCGGCCACGTTCTTCCGTGCCGGCCAGGTCTGCCAGGAATGCACGGCGGGCAAGCCGTGGGCCGGCGTGCGCCACAAGTGCTACCGCGATTCGCGCGCCGGATCGGCCGCGGTGGCGTGGATGCTCCACCGGAACTGGGCGAATGGCACGTTCACGAACCTGGTGGACGTGTACGTCGCGCTGAGCTCGTTCGCGGCGGATCGCTTCGCGGCGGAAGGGTTGCCGCGCGACCGGATCCTGATCAAGCCCAACTTCGTGGATTCCACCGGCCCGGCCAGCGCGGGCGGGGGTGGCTACGCGGTGTTCGCCGCGCGCCTGTCGGAAGAGAAGGGCGTGCGGACGCTGCTCACGGCCTGGCAGCGGTTGCGCGACGTGCCGCTCAAGGTGGTCGGCGACGGGCCACTGCTCGGCGAGATGCGCGAGGAAGCCGAACGCCACGGACTGCCCGTCGAGTTCGTCGGCATGCAGCCGCGGAACGAGGTGCTGGATCTCATCGGCCGCGCGGAGCTGCAGATCATTGCCTCGGAGTGCTTCGAGGGATTCCCGCTCGTGCTGGTGGAGTCCTACGCGCGCGGCACGCCCGTCGTGGCTTCACGGATCGGCGGGCTCGCGGAACTCGTCATCCCCGGTCAGACGGGCCAGCACTTCGAGCCGTCGAACCCGGACTCGCTGGCGGCCGAGGTCCGGCGCCTCTGGCAGGATCCGCAGCAACGGACCGTGTTGCGTGCGGGCGCCCGTAAGCGCTTCGAGAGCGAGTACATGCCCGAGCGCAACCTCGAGCGCCTGCTCGAGATCTACGCCGTCGCGCGCCGGCTCCGCGCTGATGATCGTGCGCGGCACCCGGCATGACACGCTCCGCATGAAGATCTCCATCATCACCGCCGTGCGCAACGCCGAGCAGACGATCGGCGCGGCGCTGGAGTCCGTGCAGCAGCAGACGTACCCGGACATCGAGCACATCGTGGTCGATGGCCTGTCGACCGACGGCACGATGGACGTGATTCGCAGGCATTCCGCGCGCCTTGCGAAAGTCGTCTCCGAGCGGGACACGGGCATCTACGACGCGTTCAACAAGGGACTGCGGCTCGCGACGGGCGAGGTCGTGGCCTTCCTGAACGCGGACGACGTCTACACCGCGCCCGACGTCGTCGCGGCCGTGCAGCAGGCCTTCGAGCGCACGCAGACCAGCGCGGTCTTCGGCGACGTCGAATTCGTCCGGCCCGAGGCGCCCGACAAAGTCGTGCGCCGCTATTCGTCGCAGCGGTTCTCGGCCAGCCGCCTGCGGTTTGGCTGGATGCCGGCCCACCCGTCGCTGTTCCTCAAGCGGCGCCTGTTCGAGCAGTTCGGCGGCTTCGCCGCCTCCTACCGCATCGCGGGCGACTTCGAACTCGTCGCGCGGCTCTTCGGCCGCGAGCACATCGGCTTCGAGTACCTGCCGCGCGTGTTCGTGCGCATGCACACGGGCGGGGCGAGCACGCGGGGCATCAAGAGCACCCTCACCATCAACCGCGAGATCCTGCGGGCTTGCCGCCACAACGGCATCCCGACGAACATGGCGCTGCTCTGGACCCGGTTCCCGGCCAAGTTGATGGAATACCTGTAAAATCGCGCCCCCTATGACAAAGCGTGCCCTGATCACCGGCATCACGGGCCAGGACGGCGCGTACCTGGCGGAATTCCTGCTGGCCAAGGGCTACGAGGTCCACGGCATCAAGCGCCGGGCGTCGCTCTTCAACACGGATCGCATCGATCACCTCTACCAGGACCCGCACGAAAAAGGGGTCCGGATGATCCTGCACTACGGGGACCTCACCGATGCGACCAACCTGATCCGGGTGATGGGGCAGGTGCAGCCCGACGAGATCTACAACCTCGCGGCGCAGAGCCACGTCGCGGTGTCGTTCGAGACGCCGGAGTACACGGCGAACGCCGATGCGCTCGGGACGCTGCGCCTGCTCGAGGCGATCCGCATCCTGCGCCTCGAGACGAAGTCGCGGTTCTACCAGGCCTCGACCTCCGAGATGTATGGCAAGGTCCAGGAGACGCCGCAGACCGAGCGCACGCCGTTCTACCCGCGCTCGCCCTATGCGGCGGCCAAGCTCTACGCACACTGGATCACGGTCAATTACCGCGAGGCCTACGGGCTCTATGCCTGCAGTGGCATCCTCTTCAATCACGAGTCGCCGGTGCGCGGCGAGACCTTCGTCACGCGCAAGATCACGCGCGGACTCGCCCGCATCACGCAGGGCCTGCAGGACAGCGTGTTTCTCGGCAACCTCGACGCGCGGCGCGACTGGGGCCACGCCCGCGACTACGTGCTCGCGCAATGGCTGATGCTGCAGCAGTCCGAGCCCGAGGACTACGTCATCGCGACGGGCGAGCAGCACTCGGTGCGCGAGTTCGTCGAGCGCGCGGGCGCACGACTCGGCATGCGCATCGAGTGGCGCGGTCACGGCGTGGACGAGCACGGCGTGGACACGATCTCGGGCAAGACCGTGATCCGTATCGACCCGCGCTACTTCCGGCCGACCGAGGTCGACACGCTGCTCGGGGACGCGACCAAGGCCCTGCAGAAGCTCGGCTGGAAGCCCGAGCGCAGCTTCGACGATCTCGTCCACGAGATGGTGGACGCCGACCTCGAGCACGCGCGCCGCGACGCCATGGTGCGGCGCGAGGGCTACCGCACCTACAGTCACCATGAATAGCGGCGATCGCGTCTTCGTCGCGGGGCAT
>JBBIVG010000371.1:0-2853 GCA_037439865.1 Nevskiaceae bacterium | reverse complement strand
CGATCGACATCCTGATGAAGGTCGAGACGCACAACCACCCGACGGCGATCTCGCCCTTCCCGGGCGCGGCGACGGGCTCGGGCGGCGAGATCCGCGATGAAGGCGCGACCGGTCGCGGCGCCAAGCCGAAGGCCGGGCTCGTCGGGTTCACGGTCTCGAACCTGCGGATTCCGGGCGCGGTGCAACCCTGGGAGCAGGATCTCGGCAAGCCGGACCGAATCGCATCCGCGCTGCAGATCATGCTCGAGGGTCCGATCGGCGCGGCGTCGTTCAACAACGAATTCGGCCGGCCCAACATCTGCGGCTACTTCCGCACGTTCGAGCAGCGTGTCGAGGCCTCCGGCCGCTCGGCACTGCGCGGGTACCACAAGCCGATCATGATCGCGGGCGGCATGGGCAACATCCGCCGCCAGCACGTCGAGAAGTCGCCCATCGTCGCAGGCGCGCGCATCGTGGTGCTCGGCGGTCCGGCGATGTTGATCGGCCTCGGGGGTGGCGCGGCCTCGTCGGTCGGGGCAGGGGCCAGCTCGGCCGACCTCGATTTTGCGTCCGTGCAGCGTGGCAACCCGGAGATCCAGCGGCGCGCGCAGGAAGTCATCGACGCCTGCTGGGGCCTCGGCGCCGGCAATCCGCTCCTGCTGATTCACGACGTGGGTGCGGGCGGCCTGTCGAACGCGGTGCCGGAATCCGTCGCGCACGGTGGTTGCGGCGGTCGCGTGGACCTGCGCAAGGTCCTGAGCGACGAGCCGGGCATGTCGCCGCTCGAGATCTGGTGCAACGAGGCGCAGGAGCGCTACGTGCTGATCGTCGCGGCGGACCAGATGGACGAGTTCGGGGCGCTGTGCGAGCGGGAGCGCTGCCCGTACGCCGTGATCGGCGAGGTCACGGCCGACGGGACGCTGAACGTCGCCGATCCGTTGTTCGGCAACGCGCCGGTATCCATGCCACTCGACACGTTGCTCGGCAAGCCGCCGCGCATGACGCGCGACGTGCGCAGGCTCGCCGGGGCGTCCGACGACTTCGACGGTCGCGGCGTGGACGTGCGTGACGCCGCATTCCGCCTGCTGCGGCTGCCGACGATTGCCGACAAGACGTTCCTCGTCACGATCGGCGACCGCTCCGTGGGAGGCATGATCAGCCGCGATCCGCTGGTCGGCCCCTGGCAGGT
The DNA here is from genome assembly GCA_037439865.1 of Nevskiaceae bacterium. GTDB lineage: Bacteria > Pseudomonadota > Gammaproteobacteria > Steroidobacterales > Steroidobacteraceae > RPQJ01. The sequence continues at coordinate 1,685 of JBBIVG010000371.1, read as the reverse complement.
GCCGGTGGCGGACGTGGCGGTCACGATCACCGACTATTTCTCGACCCACGGCGAGGCGATGGCGATGGGTGAGCGGACGCCGCTGGCGCTGCTCGATTCCGCGGCCGCCGCCCGCATGGCGGTCGCGGAGGCGGTGACGAACATCGCCGCCGCCGACATCGGACGCATCGAGGACGTGCGGCTCTCGGCGAACTGGATGGCGGCCTGCGGCGAGGCGGGCGAGGACGCGGACCTCTACGACGCCGTGCGCGCCGTGGGCGAGGAGTTCTGTCCCGCGCTCGGGATCGCGATCCCGGTGGGCAAGGACTCCCTGTCGATGAAGACCGCGTGGCAGGAGGGCGACGAGACGCGCAAGGTCGTCGCCCCGGTGTCGCTGATCGTGTCGGCCTTCGCGCCGGTGCAGGACGTGCGTCGCACGCTCACGCCGCAGCTGCGCACGGACCGCGACGCCACGAAGCTCGTGCTCGTGGATCTCGGCGCGGGACGCGATCGCCTCGGCGGCTCCTGCCTTGCGCAGGTGTATGGCCGCGTCGGCCGCGACGCCCCCGACTGCGACGACCCCCAGCGACTGCGGGCCTTCTTCAAGTCAGTCGCGCGGCTGCGTCGGGCGGGCCTCGTCCTCTCCTATCACGACCGGTCCGACGGCGGCCTCTTCGTCACGCTGTGCGAAATGGCCTTTGCCGGCCGCTGCGGGATCGAGGCCGACCTGATCACGGTGGGTGGCGAAGGACGCGCCATCGCGGCGCTGTTCGCCGAGGAGCCCGGAGCGGTCCTGCAGATCGACGCGTCGGCCGAGCAGCACGTGCTGGCCGTGTTCCGCGAGTCGGGCCTCGAGGACTGCGTCCGCACGATCGGGCGCGTCACGACCGACGACTCGGTCCGCGTGTCCATCAACGGCCACCCGTTCTTCGCCGGGTCGCGCACCGAACTGCGGCGTGCCTGGTCGGAGACGACGTTGCGGATGCAGACGCTGCGCGACAATCCGGCCTGCGCGCAGGAGGAGTACGAGCGCGCAACGGATCCGGACGATCCGGGCCTGCATGCGCGCCTGTCGTTCGATCCGTCCGAGGACGTCGCGGCACCGGTCGTGCTGCGCGGTGCCCGGCCCGCGGTGGCGATCCTGCGCGAGCAGGGCGTGAACAGCCAGGTCGAGATGGCCGCGGCCTTCCACCGGGCGGGGTTCGCGCCCGTGGACGTGCACATGACCGACCTGATCGCCGGCCGGGTCAGGCTCGACGATTTCCGCGGGCTCGTCGCCTGCGGCGGCTTCTCGTACGGCGACGTGCTCGGGGCCGGCGAGGGATGGGCGAAATCCATCCTGTTCAATGCGCGCCTGAGGGATCAGTTCGAGACGTTCTTCCGCCGGAGCGACAGATTCACACTCGGCGTGTGCAATGGCTGCCAGATGCTCGCGGCGCTCAAGTCGCTGGTGCCTGGCGCCTCGCACTGGCCGCGCTTCGTGCGCAATCGCTCCGAGCAGTTCGAGGGCCGGGTCGGGCTGGTGGAGGTGCTGCCGTCGCCGTCGATCTTCTTCGCCGGCATGGCGGGCTCGGTGATGCCGATCGCCGTGGCGCATGGCGAAGGCCTCGCGGAGTTCGCGGATGCGGCAGCAGTCCGCGCGTGCAATGCCACGGGCCTCGTGAGCCTGCGTTACGTGGACAACCGGGGTCGCGCGACGGAGCGCT
>JBBIVG010000370.1:0-2865 GCA_037439865.1 Nevskiaceae bacterium | reverse complement strand
GGAAGAAGGTCTATTATGCCAAAGAGCTGGCGGTGAAAGATAGCATGCCGGATTACAAGCTGAGTCTGGCCTATTTTCTCTACTCCAAATACAAGGGCGCGACTGCCCCCCGGGCACGGCCGGCGCTTGAGCGCGGACGCCCTCGAGCGTCTCGAACAGCACGACTTCCCGGGAAACGTCCGTGAGCTGCGCAACATCCTCGAACGTGCGAGCCTGCTCGCCGACGGGGACGTGATCGGGTGCGAGCACCTCCCGGACGGCCTGTGCACTTCCGGCCGCCGTGATGCTTCGGTGCTCGAGGGGGCCGAGCGCCGCGCCCTCGCCGACGCGCTGCAAGCGCACGCCGGCAGTCGACGTGAACTGGCCGTTGCCCTCGGCATCAGCGAGCGCACGCTGTATCGCAAGTTGCGCGAACTCGGCCTCGCCCGCCCTCAGCTGCCGAGTACGTAGATCTGCCAGAGGTCCTTGCTGCTCATCTGCAGCACGGGACGCATGGCGAGCTGCCCGGTGCGGCCGATGCTCCGCTCGAGGTACTGCATCTCCTTGAGCTTCTCGCGCGTCTCATCGTCGATCGGCGCCTCGAGCCCGCTTTCACGCATCAGGATCACGCCCTTCGCGCGCAACGCGAGCTCCACGTGCAGGCGGAGGTAGCAGAGCATGTCCGCCACGACCTCGCCGCGGAACCGCTCGCGCAGCGAGTGCAGGTACCGGCCCGCGTGCGAATCGGAGAACTCGTCGGAATTGATGAGCTCGAGCAGCTCGATGTCCGAGTCGAGGTCCGCGTCCAGCCAGTCGCGCAACGACTGCTCGCTGCGCTGGAACACCAGGTACATGAGGGGCGGCAGGGCCACCAGGATCACGAGCGTCGCGCCCACGGGTCTCGCGAGCAGGTGATTGTAGGCCGAATGCAGGGTCACGGCCGCGAGGAGGCCGGGCAGGAACACGCCCAGGATCGCATCGGGGCGCTTCTCCGCGAGGGCGACCGACACGATGGCGAAGATCGCCGTTGCGCCACCATGCATGATCGCCGTTCCGAAGCCGCGAATGACCTCGACGCCGATCTGGGCATCGGGGCGCGACGCGAGGTAATACAGGTTCTCGACCAGCGAGAAACCGGTGCCGATCGCGAATCCAAAGATCGCCGCATCCACGAGCATGCCGATGCGTCGCGCACGGACCAGGTAGATGAGGATCGCGGCCTTGAGGAGTTCCTCGATCCACGGGGAGACATAGCGCGAGTAGGCCGTGAACTCGACCTGCAGCCACTCCAGTGCGAAGCCGTTCAGGAAGTAGCTCGCGCCGGCCGTCGCGCCGCCGACCGCGATCGCCAGCAGCACCGAGCGCAGCCTCACCAGCTTGAAGCTGTCGAAATAGACGAGCGCCGCAAGAAAAACCAGCACCGGCAGCAGCGCGACGGGTGCTTTCGCCAGAACGTGCAGGATCATCGGCTGTTCGCGCGGACGCTCACAGGATCTTGAGCGACGCCATGAACTCCCCCTTGCCCAGGCCGTCGCCGTCGTAGCCTACGGCGTAGCCGAAGGACAGCATCATCGGCAGCCGGTGCAGCACCTGCAACTGGAAGTCGACCTGGGCTCCGACGTCGTAGGCGGATTGTCGATAGTCGCCGTTTTGGGGATCCAGAACGAGCGCAGTAGCGAAGATCGCGGGCCGGGCCCAGGTCGCATGGAAAGCCGGGGTACCCGCAGCTTCGAAACGCAGCGGGGGCAGATTGAGTTCGAGGATGGACTTGACGAACGACTTGCCGCCGAGCGCGTCGATGTCGAAGCCTGGCAGGCTGAACACGTCCCGATAGCGCTTCGGGTCGCCGTGGTCGACCCAGTTGTTGCCGAATCCGCCGAAATACGCGTTGACGAGCGGATTGCTGCGGTCGCCGGACGACACGCCGGCCGAGTTTCGCGACCAGATCGAGGCGTGGCCCACGGGAAGCGGGAATCCCACGTCGAACTCCCCGATCAGGCTCGGGATGAGCTCACCATTCGCCTGGTAGACGTGCCCGACGACAGCCCAGTTGTGGCCCGTCTCGTCATCCACGCTGCCGATCGAGGAGCGCGGGTGCTTGTAGACCAGGCCGACGTCCGCCGTGGCGAGCTTCGTGTACGGCGCCGGCACGTTCTGGAAGGCCGGTAGCTTGTCGAGGTCGCCGTAGTACGCCGCATGGGCGATGAGATTCAGCTTCTCCGGTGGGTCGTAGATGATCGGGCGGTCATACGCCACGTAGCCGCTGTACCCCGCGCGACTCACCTTGGTCGGCCCGAACAGGTCGTAGAAGTCTGCCGCATTCCAGCGCGCGCCGAGCGTCCAGAACGAGTGCTGGTACTTCACTTCGGCGTTGCCGCGCTGCCGGCCCGGCAGCGAGTCGTCGGGGGTGTATCCAGCCGTCAGCGCGAGAGTATCGAAGCCGATCGGGTCGCTGAAGCGCGCGTGGATTCCGTAGGACACCGAGTCCTTGAATCCCTGGATCACGGGATAAATCGATTCGAGGGCGAGTTCCCGGGCCGCCGAGTAGCTGCCCTGCCGCACGACCTGCGACTGGTAGTCCACGCTGGCCGGCGATCCCGCGACCCAGCCCTGGACGACCGGGCGCCTGGTGGCGACCTGCTCGCCCAGGAACGTGATGGCACTAAGGTCCTCCGTGGGCGTCGGCGTGATGATCGCCGGCACGAATCCGCGGCCCGTGTAGTGAAACACGATGAGCCGCGCATCATCGAGCGGCACCGGGTGGAAGAAGCCGACCTCGGCGTTGCTCAGCGCATCCAGCTTCCCGGTCGCGAGCTCGTAGCGGTAGATGTTCGACACGCCGGTGTAGAAGGAGCTGCCGAGCAGGAACTTGCCGTCGCGCGAGAA
>JBBIVG010000369.1:2150-2868 GCA_037439865.1 Nevskiaceae bacterium | reverse complement strand
CGTGTTGCCCTCGGCATCGTCGAGCAGCAACACCGTGGTGCCCTTGTTCCAGCCGACCGCGCTCTTGCGTGCAATCGACATCGGCTTGTAGGGCGTGGTTTCCGACACGCTGCCGGCGTTGTCGCCCATGTTGAGTTGGGCAACCCACGGAGCCTTGATGCCGTTGAAGTCCCTTTCCACCCCGATGTCGATATCAGTCCAGTCTGGCAGCCAGAGCTTGGGCCCGTTCAGCGACGCGCCCGCAACGCTAAATTCCGTCTTCATCCTGGCGAAGTCGAGCCCTGCAACCTTCGCCTGCGGTGCGGTGTCCCTCGAAGCCGGGATGCCGCTTGACGAAAACAGGGTGTTGTAGCACTCGGCGACCAACTGGCCCGTCTTCGCGTCCTTGTGGGCCAGGAAGATCTCGATGTAGCGGGTCCTGTGCATGTTTTCGACGCGACCGAACTTTGCGCCCACGCCGTCCGCGACCACCTTGGGTACAGCCGCAGGCGCTGCCTGTGCGAAAGACGGTTCCGCCGCCAGCGTCAAAAGAACCGCCGCGAGCGACCCAGTCAACATTGCTTTCGCACACACGGACGATTTGGTCATGGTGGTCATCTTCCAGTCCTAAGGTTCTTCTGGGAACTTACCGCCATGCGCGTCACCCCGCATCCGCGATGCCTGATTTGCACCGCGATGGCGTGGCCGTGACCGACGGCCAGAAAGCCCACGGTATTGC
>JBBIVG010000369.1:0-2112 GCA_037439865.1 Nevskiaceae bacterium | reverse complement strand
GGAAGGTCTATCGGAGAACCGCAAGAAGCGACGACGATAGTACCTTCCACTACGTCGGTTCGACCTGGAGAGAAGGTCGGTGCCCAACGGCTCACCGGCCGCTCTTGGCCTTCGGCTCAACCGGTCGACGCAACACACGCCCGAAATCGTTCTTTCGGTGTTTCGAATCCTAGCGTCTCGCGCGGGCGCTCGTTGAGTTCTCTCGCAACGTAGTTCAACCGCGCCTGGCTGTGCACCGACAGGTCGGTTCCCTTGGGGAAGTACTGACGCAGGAGGCGGTTGGCGTTCTCGTTCGAGCCGCGCTGCCAGGGGCTCTGGGGATCACAGAAATAGACCTGGATGTCGGTCGCCATCGTGAATCGCTTGTGGTCGGTCAGCTCCACGCCGCGATCCCAGGTCAACGACTGATACAGCTGGTGCGGGAGCTTCCTCGCCAGCTTGATCAGCGCGTCGACCACGGTGCGCGTGTCGCGACTCGGGATCTTGCCGAGCATCACGTAACGGGTGTGCCGCTCGACCAGCGTGATGATGTAGCTGTTGCTCGAGCCGCAGAGCAGGTCGCCTTCCCAGTGCCCCGGCACTGCGCGGTCTTCGACACTGGCGGGTCGTTCGCTGATGGAGACCGTGTCGGGGATGCGTCCACGCAGGTCCGCCTTGGCGGTCGAATGACGCGAGCGGCGGATCGGGCGGTGCGTGCGCAGATGCTCGGTCAGCTCCTTCTTGAGGGCTCCGCGCGTCTGAACGTACAGCGTGCGATAGATCGTCTCGTGCGACACCCAGAACGCCTCGTCCTCGGGGTAGGTGATCTTCAACCACGCGGCGATCTGCTGCGGCGACCAGTTGCGCAGGAGCTGGGCCTCGACCAGGCGCTGCAGCCGCGGGTTGGTGACGAGCTTACAGGGCTTGGGGCGCAGCGCTCGACGACAGGCCTGCTTGTCCGAGGCCGCGGCGCGATACGGGCCGGCGCCACCGTTGCGAGCCACCTCGCGGCTGATCGTCGAGGGTGCCCGCCCGAGTCCGCAGGCGATCTGGCGCAGCGAACGCCCGTGCACGAGTCCGCGGGAGATCTCCTCGCGCTCGGCCAGTGTCAGCGCCAGGCGGGACCGTCGCCGTACCGGTGGCTGAATGCCGCCGGAGGGGCTCAGGTGGGCGAAGATCGAAGAGGAGCGCTTGCCGAACACCCTCCCGATCGACCGCAAACCCTCGCCCCGACGCCATCGATCCCAAATCTCGGCGCTCTCGGCCGACGTGTAGAACCGTCGCTTCGCTCGTCGTCGCATGACACCTCACCTCTGTCCAACAAGGTAAAGTGTTGCAACGACCGGTTGAGGTCACCGCCCTTCGGTCCCAGTGCGCCCAGCCACGCGATCCACAGCGCCGATCCCGCCGACAACAGTGCGCCCTCGTTGGACGGGAGGCGCGTCAGCGCGGTGGTGCTGAGGCCATTGCCCGCCGTGACGAGCAGCAGCGAGAACAGCACCATGTAGCGCCACTCGCGCGCGGTCCCCGGAAATCGCTCGCCGAGCCCAACCGCCGCGACGGCGACCAGCAGCCCGGCGACGAGGAAACGCGCGCCGGCGAACAGCATCGGCGGCAGCGACCGGACACCCAGGCGCGTCACCAGGAATGTCGAGCCCCAGATGAGGTAGATCGCCGCGTAGCCCGCGACGATCTTGACCCGCAGTCGCGGATCGTTGTCCGCGGCGCCGGTCACACGCGGCGCGATCCCGTCCGATACAGCCACAGGGCCAGCGCGCCGACGATGCCGAATCCGAGCAGGCGGCCGAACTGCAGCGAGTCGGGCAGCGAGAGCACCTCGGCGCTGCTGGTGACCACGATCGGGACGGCGATCAGGATGCCCATCAGTGACTCGCCGGTGATCAGCCCTGCCGCGAACAGGATGCCACTCTGCTTGGCACGTTCCGCCGCGGGGCCTTCGTCGCGGATGCCGAGCCGCCGCTCGACGAAGTGTGCGATCAGGCCGCCGACGAAGATCGGCACCGACAGCTCGAGCGGCAGGTAGATGCCGACGGCGACTGCCAGCACCGGCGCGTGGAACGGCGCCTTGCGCGCCTTGAGCATCTCGTCGACGACGATGATGGTGAACACGCC
>JBBIVG010000368.1:0-2877 GCA_037439865.1 Nevskiaceae bacterium | reverse complement strand
TCCCGGGAATATCATGGTGGATTGCAGCCATGCGAATTCCGCGCGCAATCACGAGCGGCAAGGCGCCGTGGCGCGCGACGTGCGTGACCAGATCGTCGCCGGCAACCGCTCGATCGTCGGCGTGATGCTCGAGAGCAACCTGCACTGGGGCAGCCAGCCGATCCCGCAGGACCTCGGTACGCTGCAGTACGGCGTCTCGGTGACGGACGCGTGCATCGACTGGGAGACGACGGAAGGCCTCCTGCAGTCGCTCGATGAGCGGCTGCGTTCGGCGCCGCGTTTCGCGAAGGGTCCCGCGGCGGCCTGAGTCTGCCGCGGGCTCGACGTTGCCGTGATCGCGCAGTCGGACACGCGGTCGCCGGTCCCGGCCTTCGAGGCGGTTCGCTGGCGCATCGCGATCCTGCTGTGTCTCGTCACCACGATCAGTTACGTCGACCGCCAGGCGCTGTCCGTGGCTGCTCCGGTGCTGCGGGAGGAGTTCCAGCTCTCGAATACGCAATACGGCTGGATCACGTACGCCTTCCTCATGGCCTATGCATTGGGCCAGTTCGCGCTCGGGCCGTTGATCGACCGACTCGGGACGAAACGCTCGTTCACCCTCGCCGTCGCGTGGTGGAGCGTCGCCGGTATGCTGCACGCGTTCGGCCGTGGCTTCCTGGGCTTCTTCTCGCTGCGGGCCCTGCTGGGGCTCACCGAGGCCGTGAATTTCCCAGCCGCGCTCAAGGCGGTCGCGGAGTGGTTCCCCCGGCACGAGCGTTCGCTCGCGACGGGAATCGTGACGGCGGGCACGGGGATCGGGGCGATCGTCGCGCCGCCGCTCGTCGCGTTGGCCACCTTCGTGCCGGTCGACTTCGACACGCTCGCCGAGGTCGGCCTGCTGATCCATTTCTACGGCTGGCAGGCGGCATTCCTCGTGCCGGGCGCCGTGGGGTTCCTCTGGGTCCTGGCGTGGAAGCGCTGGTACGACCCGCCCGAGACCCACTCCACGATCACGGCTGAGGAGCGGTCCTACGTGCTCGATGGCCGTGCTGCGCCCGGCGCGGCAGGGCGCGCCGGCCGCTGGCGGGACTACCTGCGTCACAGGGAAACTTGGGGGCTGATCCTCGCGCGCTTCACCGGGGACGGCGCGTTCTACTTCTTCGCGTTCTGGCTGCCGAATTACCTGCATGCCGAGCGCGGCTTCGACATCGTCAGGATCGCCTGGGTCGCGGCGCTGCCATTCGTCGCGGCCGACCTCGGTGCGCTGTTCGGCGGCTGGCTCGGCGGGAGGCTCATGGCTTCCGGGGCAACGCTCGACGCCGCGCGCAAGGGCGTGATCTGGCTCGGGGCGCTGCTGGTGCCGGTGGCGATGCCGGCGGTGTTCGTCGACTCGCCGTACGTCGCGGTGCTGCTCGTTTCGGCTGCGCTGTTCGCGATACAGGTCAAGCAGTCATCGCTGTTCGCCGTGCCGATGGACCTGTTCCCCGCGCGCGATGTGGCCTCCGTCTGGGGCCTGTCCGGCGCGGCCGGCAGCCTGGCGGCCGCTTTCGCGCAGCCGCTCATCGGCTGGCTGATCGACCACTATTCTTACAAGCCTGTCTTCGCGCTGGTGTCGCTGATGCACGTCGCGTCGGCGCTGGCGGTGACGCTACTGATTCCCAGGATCGCGCCGCTCGACCGGGGCGGTGCACTGCTTCGACCCTGAATGGAGGTGCACGTTGAGATACGCATGTGTGGGCGTCGCGGCGGCCGTCGCTGCCGGTGTGACCGCGGCGAAGGCCGATGAACTGACCGCCCGGCAGATCGTCGAGCGCGTTCACGCCGCCGCGGGCGGCGATGCCTGGCTCAAGGCCGGCACCAACGTCATGCGTGGCGACGCCACGCTGTGCCGCGACGGCGACCCGAACCGTTGCGTGCACGCCGACCGGTACGTCATGTACCGCGTTTACCCGACCGAACTGGCACACGGGGCGCATGCCGGGAGCGGCAAGTTCCGCCTCGACGCGTACGACGGCGACAAGGTGCTGTTCGAGGTGTCGTTCGACGGGACGCGTTCCTACAACCAGAATGGCCCACTGCCACCCGAGCGCGCCACGAGCGACGAGATGAGTGCGTTCGGCTTCAGCGCCATCCGCTTTGCGCTGCAGCCGGGGTTCGAGGTCGAGCGCCTCACGGACGACGAGGTCCAGGGTCGTCCGAGCTACTTCGTCCGCGTGAAGGACCCGTCGGGCACCCGCACCCTGTTCGGCATCGACCAGCAGGACTTCAAGGTCCTCTCCGCGCAGTGGCAGACCACCAAGGGCTGGCACACGCGCCTGTACTCGGATTTCTACGTCCTCGAGGGTTCCGGCTTCGTGCAGCCCGGACGGGTCAGGCATTTTTACGACGGCGTGAAAACCGTGGATATCCACTGGCGGTCGGCCGAGATCGGGCAGCCGATCCCCGACTCCACTTTCGTGCTCGGCCCGGGCGTAAAATCGCAGGATTGAGTTCTCACCGGGGGTTCCCGCATGGCTGTCGCGAAGATGTACGACCTGCTCGTCAAGAATGTCCGCATCGTCCGGCCGGGCAAGACCTCGGTGCAGAGGGGCGACATCGCCGTCGCGGACGGCAAGTTCGCGCGCGTCGGGCGCGACATCCCCGCGACGGATGCGCGCAAGGTCGTGGACGGGAAGAACCTGCTCGCGCTCCCGGGCGTCGTGGACCCGCACATGCACACGGGGATCTATTCGCCGCTGGTCGAAGATGCGGTCACCGAGAGCCGCGCGGCGGCACAGGGCGGCGTCACCTCGAGCATCAATTACTTCCGCACCGGCCACTACTACCTGAACAAGGGCGGCCCATACGCGGATTTCTTCCCTGAAGTGCTCGACATCTCGAACGGGCGCTTCCACGAGG
>JBBIVG010000367.1:0-2880 GCA_037439865.1 Nevskiaceae bacterium | reverse complement strand
CGCGAGCATCCCGCCCACGTCGACCGGCGAGGCCTCGGCCTCCCCGCCCTGGGCCTCGAGCTTCGAGAGCTCGAGCAGGTCCTGCACGATGCCCCGCATCCGCTCCGACTGTCGACGCATCTCGCGGACGGGCTCGCGCCACACCTCGTCGAGACCCGGGTCCTCGGCCAGCGCGTCGAGATAGCCGGTGATCACCGTGAGCGGCGAACGCAATTCGTGCGACGCGTTCGCCACGAAGTCCTTGCGCATCGAGTCGAGCCGCGCCTCGGCCGTCACGTCACGCACGATCAGGAGCTGCTGGCCGGTGGCGCTGGCCGTCACGAGGTGGATCATGAACCACTGGTCGGGCCGGTCCGGCAGCTGAATCCTCGGCGGCGGCGCGTTCCCGCCGCGATCGAGGTACCCGACGAACTCCGGATTGCGCACGAGGTTGTCGATGCGGATGCCGTAGTCCGCCTTGCGCCGCAGGTCGAGCCAGCGTGCCGCGGCCTGGTTGAACCAGAGGATCTCGCGATTCGGCCCGAGCAGCACGGCTCCGTCGGGCATCGCGGAGGTCATCCTGCGGAACTCGCGCAGCAGGAGGAGCACGCGCTGCTTGTGAAACACCTTGCGGCGATAGATGCGGCTCGTGATGGCCGTCACCTCGCCCCAGAGACCGTTCATGTCCGGCGGCGGCTCCGACTTGCGGTGCCGCAGCCAGCGCTCGAAGCGCAGCAGGTTTCGTGTGTTGAGGAAGAGCAGGACGGCGAGCGCGATGGCGGCGAACAGGGCCGCGTGCCCGAACAGGAAACCGACGCCGGTCGCGACCAGGACGATCGCGACGATCCATGCGACGTGCTGCCAGGCGGGTTGCGTCAATTCGTTCCGCCCCGGCGTGTGCCTATTCCGGCCGCGTCGAGAATCGATAGCCCGATCCGCGCACGGTCTGGACCAGGCCGTCGACGCCGAACGGCTCGAGCGCCTTGCGCAACCGGCGGATGTGCACGTCCACCGTCCGCTCCTCGACGTACACGTTGCCGCCCCACACGCGATCGAGCAGCTGCCCGCGCGTGTAGACGCGCTCGGGGTGCTGCATGAAGAACTGCAGCAGGCGGTATTCGGTGGGCCCGAGCGTGACCGTCTGCTCGCCGACCGTTACCCGGTGACTGGCCGCATCGAGCGCGAGTCCGCCCGCCTCGACCGTCTCCCCCGCACCCACTGGCGACGTGCGCCGCAGCACGGCGTGGATGCGCGCCAGCAGCTCGCGCGGGCTGAACGGCTTGGTGACGTAATCGTCGGCACCGCCCTCGAGGCCGGACACCTTGTCGTGCTCCTCGGCGCGGGCCGTGAGCATGATGATCGGCATGTCCTCGGTGTCCTTGTTGCGCTTGATGGCGCGCGTGAGTTCGAGCCCGCTCTGGTCAGGCAGCATCCAGTCGACGAGCAGCAGGTCCGGACGATGGTCCGCGATGCTCGCGCGGGCGGCCGAGCAATCCTCCGCCTCGCGCACGTCGAACCCGGCGCGACGCAGCCCGAACGCGATCATGTCGCGGATCGGCTTCTCGTCCTCGACGATCAGGATCTGCTTGCTGGTCATGGTCCTGCAATCCGACGGTTCATGGCAGCCGGATTACAGACGCGAATTATGACACTCTGGTGACAGTCGGGCCCGAAGGCCGCGCGACGTCGTCACGGACGTACACTGGCAACGCCGCTTCCGCGGAAACGCCGTGTCCCGCAGCGAGTTCGTGCGCCCCGAGCCGGGCGACCGCGTCCGCCCGTGGATACAAGCCGTCATGAATCCGCAATCCGGCGGCCTCGAGGCGGTGCCGGAGTTCCGGGTAACGCGCGATGCCGTTGCCGGCCGCGTGCCTGAGACCCGTCACGTCGCATGTCACGTGGCCGGGCGGCGACACGGCCTCGGGCGTCAACGGCTCGACTGCGTCATCGGCCTTTCGCGCAAAGATTCCCCAATAGAGCTCGCCCATGCGCGCATCGTTGCAGACGAGGATGGCTTCGCCCTCATCCGCGGGCACCTGTTCCGCGACCGCCAGGAGACTCGACACCGGCGCCACGGGCCGGCCGGTACCCAGGGCGAGCCCTTGCACCACGCCGGTTGCGATGCGCAGGCCGGTGAACCCGCCGGGACCGCGGCCGAAGGCAAACCCGTCGAGGTCCTTTAGTTCGAGCCCGGCCTCCGCCAGGACCGACTCGACCATGGGCAGCACGAGATCGGCGTGGCTCTTCTCGGTGATCTCGAAACGCAGGCGCATCTTTCCATCGGCCAGGAGCGCGACGGAACAGGCTTCGGTGGAGGTGTCGAGGGCGAGGACTTTCACGGCATTCAGTCTACTGCGCCGGTCCGTGAATAATTCAGCTGCGCGTTCGACCCCAGTCGCTCGCGCAGGAACCCAGTCACCTCGCCCAGGCCCCGCGTCCGTTTCATCGCCGGCAGGCTCGTGAGGAACGCCCGCCCGTAGCCCTTCGTCACGAGCCGCGTGTCGCAGATCATCACCACGCCGAAGTCCGCGTCGTCGCGGATCAGCCGTCCCACGCCCTGCTTGAGCGCGATTACGGCCTGCGGCACCTGCTCGTCGAAGAACGGGTTGCCGCCCTGCTCGCGGATCGCCTCGAGCCGCGCCTTGAGCAGCGGGTCGTCGGGCACGGCGAACGGCAGCTTGTCGATGATCACGACCGAGAGCCCCGCACCCTTCACGTCCACGCCTTCCCAGAAGCTGCCCGTGCCGAGCAGCACGGCATTCCCTGCCTCGCGGAATCTTCGCAGCAACTGGTCGCGCGAGCCGTCGCCCTGGACGAGCACCGGCACCGGCGGCGAGTCGCCCCACGCGCGACGCAATTCTTCCGCGCCTTCGCGCAATGCGCGGTGACTCGTGAAGAGCA
>JBBIVG010000366.1:0-2897 GCA_037439865.1 Nevskiaceae bacterium | reverse complement strand
TGAAGGCGTCGAGCCGCAGCACGCGACTCGGCGACTCGGCCTACGTGATCTCTGCGGCGACGACCGAGAAGTACCAGTTCTGAAGACGGCGGTCAGTGGATCGCCGCTAACCGCCTTCTCCGCACCACCGCTAGAATCCCCACATGAAGAAGCCTGAAGAACACTCCCGCCGCCGCACTCTGTATCCCGCGATCGAGCCCTACCGCAGCGGCTGGCTGCGCGTCTCGCCGGTCCACGAGATCTACTGGGAGGAATGCGGCAACCCGAAGGGCAAGCCCGCGGTCTTCGTCCATGGCGGCCCCGGGGCGGGCTCCGATCCCGGCTCGCGCCGGTTCTTCGACCCCCGGCGTTACCGCATCGTCGTCTTCGACCAGCGCGGCTGCGGGCGCAGCCGGCCGCACGCGAGCCTCGAGGACAATACGACGTGGCATCTCGTGGCCGACATGGAGCAGCTGCGGAAGTTCCTCGGCATCGAGCGCTGGCTGGTCTTCGGCGGGTCCTGGGGATCGACGCTCGCGCTCGCCTACGCAGAGACGCACCCGAAGCGCGTGACCGAGCTCGTGCTGCGCGGCATCTTCATGCTGCGCAAGTGGGAGATCGACTGGTTCTACCAGGGTGGCGCGAGCGCGCTGTTTCCGGACCGTTGGGAGAACTATCTCGCCGCGATCCCGCGCCGCGAACGCGGCGACCTCGTGAGCGCGTACTACCGCCGGCTCACGAGCCCGAACCGCGCCACCCGGGTGCGGGCTGCCCGCGCTTGGTCGATCTGGGAAGCCGCCACGAGCTACCTGCACACGAACGAGTCGAACATCGACAAGTGGGGCGAGGAGGACTTCGCCGTCGCCGTGGCGCGCATCGAGTGCCACTACTTCGTGAACAAGGGCTTCATGCGCAGCGAGGACCAGCTGCTCCGCAGCGTGAACCGCATCCGGCACGTACCGGCCGTCATCGTGCAGGGCCGCTACGACGTCGTGTGCCCGATGCGGACCGCGTGGGACCTGCACCGGCGCTGGCCCGAGGCCGAATTCCGCGTCGTCCCCGACGCCGGGCACTCGGCGCTCGAGCCGGGGAATACCCACGAGCTCGTGAGCGCGACGGACCGTTTCGCCCGTGCTACAGCGACTCGAGGCGCCTCAGCACGAGGTCGGCGAGATCGCGCGCCATAGCCTCGCGCAGGATCGCTTCCTCGCGATCCTTGGCGAGCGCGTCCGACTCGCTGTAGCTGTAGCTGCGCGTCAGCTCGATCTCCTGCTGCGGGACGGCCTGCTTGCCTCCGCGATCGATCGAGTACTGCAGCGAGTAGAAGACCTGGTACTCCTGCGGCGTGTTGCGCGTCGAGACCGAGAGCACGCGACGGCCGGTACGGTCCTGCGCAATACGGACGATCGCGTCGGCCTCGGCGGGAGTCGCCGAAATCTCGGCACCCGAGCTCTTCAGCGCGCGGTCGAGCTCGACGGCGAACGGCGACAACTCGTCCGTCCTAGCGACATAGACCTTCTGCAGTCCCTCCGGCAGCTTCGTGGCACCCTGCAGGTGAAACCCGCAGCCACCGGCGAGCAACGCGGCCAGGAGGACGAAGACGCGCAACGTTGCGTGCATCCGGCTCACACCACCAGGTTCGCGAGCTTGCCGGGCACGTAGATGAACTTGCGCACCGGCTTGCCCTCGACGAACTTCTGCACGTTGGCATCCGCCAGCGCGGCCTCGCGCACCTGCGCCTCGTCTGCCCCGACCGGGACCGTGACGCGGCCGCGCAGCTTGCCGTTGACCTGCACGACGACCTCGATGGCTTCGCGCGCCAGTGCGTCCGCATCAACCTGCGGCCAGCGCTGATCCACGACCGCACCCTCGTGGCCGAGCTCGCGCCACAGGGCGTGGCACGCGTGGGGAACGACCGGCGACAGCGCGAGCACCACGATCTCGAGCGCCTCCTGCATGACCGCGCGGCCCTGCGGCGAACGATCGTCGAACCGCGCAAGCGAGTTCATGAGCTCCATGACCGCCGCGATGGCGGTATTGAACGTGCGGCGTTTGCCGAGGTCGGTCGTCACCTTCGCCAGCGTCTCGTGGACCTGCCGTCGCAGGTCCCGTTGCAGGGGACCCAGGCTCGCGGGTTCGAGCTTCGGCGCGACGCCCAGCCCGACGTGCTGGTGCACGGCCTTCCACAGGCGCTTCATGAAGCGGAACGCACCCTCCACGCCCTCGTCCGACCACTCGAGCGACTGCTCCGGCGGCGCGGCGAACATCATGAAGAGCCGCGCGGTATCGGCGCCGTACTGCTCGACGAGCGCCTGCGGGTCCACGCCGTTGCCCTTGGACTTCGACATCGTGCCGATGCCGCCCGACTCGACCGGCTGCCCGTCCTCGCGCAGCACGGCGGCGATGCGGGCACCCTTGTCGTCCACCTGGACGTCCACG
Organism: Nevskiaceae bacterium; assembly: GCA_037439865.1. Taxonomy (GTDB): domain Bacteria; phylum Pseudomonadota; class Gammaproteobacteria; order Steroidobacterales; family Steroidobacteraceae; genus RPQJ01. The sequence goes on along the minus strand of JBBIVG010000366.1, from coordinate 479 downwards.
TCCGCCGGGTTGTAGTAGACGATGCGCCCGGAAGCGGGTTTACGGTAGAAGATCTCGTTCAGCACCATGCCCTGCGTCAGCAGGTTGGTGAACGGCTCGTCGAGCTTCGTGAGCCCGAGGTCGCGCATCACGCGCGTCCAGAACCGCGAATAGAGCAGGTGCAGGATCGCGTGCTCGATGCCGCCGATGTACTGGTCCACGGGGAGCCAGTACGCGGCTCGGTCGTCGACCATCGCCTCCGGGTTGTCGGCGCACGCGTAACGGAAGTAGTACCACGACGAATCGACGAACGTGTCCATCGTGTCCGTCTCGCGTCGCGCCGGCCGGCCGCACTTCGGGCAGGTGCACGACAGGAACGCCTCGTTGCGGTTGAGCGGATTGCCGCTGCCGTCCGGCACGCAGTCCTCCGGCAGCACGACCGGCAACTGGTCGTCTGGCACGGGCACGTCGCCGCATGATTCGCAGTGGATGAGCGGGAT
>JBBIVG010000365.1:0-2903 GCA_037439865.1 Nevskiaceae bacterium | reverse complement strand
GATCATGGGCATGACGCTTGCGCAGTGCGCGCCCGCGGACGATCTGCAACAACGCCTCGCGGCGGCCAGCGTGAAGCGCGGCCAGCTGCTGTTCATGGTCTGCAAGGCTTGTCACGACCTCGAGCCGGGCCTGCAGCCGCCGAAAGCCGGTCCGGCCTTGCATGGGATCTTCGGCCGCAAGGCTGGCACCGAGCCAGGCTTCAAGTACACCGATGCGATGGTCAAGTCGGGGATCGTCTGGACGCCGGAGACGATGGACACGTTCCTCAAGCAGCCTGGCGCACTGGTGCCTGGCACCGGCATGGCATTCCCGGGACTGCCGGGCGACGCGGATCGCGCAAACCTGATCGCCTACCTCATGTCGACCACGGCGGCGCAATGAAGGCGCTCGGGCTCATCGCGCTGGTCGTGCTGATCCTGGTCGGGGCGCTGATGCCGCTGAAGTACACGGCCCGCCTGAACCTGCCGGCCAAGGGCCGCGAACCCGCTCACCCGGGCCAGGGCGCTGGCAGCGCCGACGGCGAGGCCGGGGACGACCGCGAATAGCTCGACCGGGTCTCGGCTACTTCAGGCCCAGCTCGAACCGGACCTTGCCGTCCTGCGCGGTCACCTTGCCGCCTTGCACCAGGAAGACGCGCGTCGGTTCCAGGGTGCTGCCCTCGAGTAGCGCGGCCTGGATCGCCCTGGCGCGCGCCTCGCCGAGCGCGCCGAGCTCCGGCCCGGGCGCCGCGACGTTGGCACGCGCCGCCTTCTGCAGGTAGTCGATTGTCGCCGCCTGCCGCAGGGCCTTCGTCTCGTCGCGTGACGCTCCCTCGGGTGGGGCCGGCGGCTCGGGCAGCCTGGGCTCGGCGCCGGCCTGCCGCGTCACCAGCGCCGTCAGCACCTCGATCTTCTGCTGCGGCTCGAGCGTCTCGAACGAGGGCGGGGGAGCGCCTTCCTTGCGCTTCGCGCCGAGCGTGGCCTGCACCGCCGCGGCGAGTTGCTGTTCGTAGGCGCGGTCCGCCATCGCCTGCCCATCGAGCTCGGGCAGGACGCCGATCGGCACTTCGAGCCTGATCTCGGGCCGGGCGACGAGGCTTTTCGCCAGGCTCGCAAGGCGCTCCGCCGTCGCGGCATCGACTTCGCCGCTGCCGGGAGCGAAGTCCACGAACTGGGCCTCCTCGGCCCCCTTGAACAGCGCGCCCAGCAGCTTGAACGGCGCGGTCACCACCTTGGTCAGGATGTTCTTGATCACCTGCCAGATGATCGGGCCGAGACGGAACCTGGGATCGTCGAGCGTGCCCGTCACCGGGACGTCGAGGTTGATGACCCCGTCGGCATCCTTGAGCAGCGCGGTCGCGAACTTGACCGGGAGCGTCGCCTCGCCCTTGGTGGCCGTGGGCGCGCCCCACTCGAGCTGGTCGATGCGGATCTTGTGCTGCGCGTCGAGCTTCTTGTCCTGGATCCGGTAGTGGAGGTCGGTGGTCAGCTTGCCCTTGGCGATGCTGTAGCCGGCGATCTCTCCCGAGTACGGATTGAAGATCGGCAGCGAGATGTTCTCGAATTTCATGCCGATGTCGGTGAACCGCTCGAACGCGAACGGCTGGATTTCCCCGGTGATCGTCACCGGCGAATAGACGTCCACCTGGCCCTTCAGGTCGACTTTCGCATGCGCGGTGGGCTGGCTCGAAAGCCCGTCGATCCTGCCGCCGACTTTCATGATCTTCGCCGAGAAATTCGGTTGCACCGACAGGTCGGTGAAGTCCAGCGTGCCATCGTCGACGCGGACCTCGCGGATGCGGATCGGCATGCCTTCTGCGGGCAGTGCCTCGAGCCTCGCGGGGGGTGCCGACTTGCCCGCCTTGCTCGACCGTGCTGCCTGCTTCTCCGCTTCCTGCTCCGCCCGGTCCCGCACGCGTTTCTCGGCCGCCGTCATCCTCGCTTCAGACGCCGCGTCGGCGCGACGTGCCTCGATGAGCGCGGCCGTGCCCTTGGGATCGAGCACTTGCTGGATGTTGAATACCCGCTCCGGCGTAAGGATCACGCGCGCGTAAGGCCGCTCGACGGTGATCCTCTCGACGGTGGCGGAGTCCGGCCCCAACGCGTAGCGGATCCTGGCCAGCGTCACCTCGCGGAAGTTGACGAGGTCCTTGCGCAGCGCATTGTCGATGGAGGCGAATCCGTTGATCCTGACTTCGCCCTCGAAGCTCACGTCCGGTCCCGGCGCCTCGGGCGGATCGAGCCGCGCGCGGCCCTCGACGTCGAGTTCGCCGCCGGTGATCGTGAGGTCGGCGAGCGGCAGCACGTACGGCTGAAGGATCGTCATGCGCGCCCGGGCGAGGGAAATGCCGAGGTCCACGGCGAGCGGGGAGGGCGTCACTGTCCCATCCGCCTTGAATGCGGCGTGATCGTTGATCACCGCGTCGAGCGTGACGGGCAGGGGCTTCGCGAGATCGAGGCTCGCGTCCTTCACGTGCACGTTGGCGGGCGCGACCTTGAATCGGGTGCCCGGTGCGATCTTGCGGTCTTCGAAGTCGATCGCCGCGTTCACGACGTCCACGCCGGCGACCTGGACCTGCCAGGGATTCGGCAGTTCGGCCTTGCGCGCGACGGCGGGGAGGTTGGCGGCGTTCTTTCCTGCTGCTTCCATCGGCGCTGGTCCGGGCGCCGCCGTGTCCGCCGCGGCCGAATCGGGCCGCGCGAACAGCCCGGTGAGATTGAGCGCGCCGTCCGGATCCATCCAGGCCTTCGCGTCGACTCCGGCGATCGTGACGTTGGCGATCTGCACCGTCTGCTTCGGCATGGCGATGGCCGTGTCGGTGAGCACGACGGAGCCCACCTTGACCCAGTCGTCCTCTACGCCGCGCGCCCGCAGGGCCAGGCCGGTGAACTCGATCTTCGGCAGGGTCGCCATGAGCTGGAGC
>JBBIVG010000364.1:0-2904 GCA_037439865.1 Nevskiaceae bacterium | reverse complement strand
TGGCGGCCGAGAAGACCTGCCTGCTGGACGCCTCGCGGGGATCATCGCCGAGGACCGGCGCCGCGCGACCCGCGATGAACTCCCGCACGGGCTGCAGGTCGATCTGCTCCCGCCGCCTCCGCGCCTGCGGAACGGAGGACGCGACGATGCGACCGCTCCGGTCCAGCAGGTAGATGTCGACGTCCGGATTCGCCGCTGCCAGCCGGCCGATCCCCTGGTGCAGGGTGCTCGCCGTGAGTGGACTGTCCGCGAGCAGGAAATTCGAGGCGACATACCGGCTGGCCAGGTCGCGATTGATGGTCTGGTCGAACTCGAGGTGGAACAGGTGATGGGACACCTGCATCACGTAGACGAGCGCGCCCGTCATGATCGTTCCGAACAGCAGGAACACGAGCAGCAGGCGCCCGAACAGCGTGCGCGGCATCGTCATCGGGCGGCGGGAGCCTCGGTCGAGAACTTGTAGCCGACGCCCCAGACCGTCAGCAGGAAGTCTGGTTCGCTCGGGTCCGCCTCGATCTTGGCGCGCAGCCGATTGATGTGGCAGTTGACCGCGTGCTCGTAGCCCTCGTGGCTGTAGCCCCAGACGGCGTCGAGCAGCTGCGCGCGCGAGTAGACGCGTCCGGGATTGCGGACGAAATGCAGCAGCATCTCGAATTCCTTCTGCGTGAGCACGACTGGCTGGCCGCGAACCACGACCTCGCGAGTCTCCGGGTCGATGCGCAGGCGATGGTCGACCTCGATCACGCGGTCGCGCGATGCCGTGGGCGCCGACAGCGCGTCCACGCGACGGAAGATGGCCTTGACGCGGGCGAGCAGCTCCTGGACGCTGAAAGGCTTCGTGACGTAGTCGTCGGCGCCGCTCTCGAGTCCCATGACCTTGTCGGCGTCGCTCGAGCGAGCCGTCAGCATGAGCACCGGCATGTATCTGTTCTCGGCGCGCAGACGCCGACAGACCTCGAGACCGTCGATTCCGGGCAGCATCACGTCGAGCAGCACGAGATCGAACTCGCCTGCCCGCGCCGCGGCCAGGGCCTCCTCGCCGGTGGCGGCGAGCCGTACCTCGCACCCGATTCCTTCCACATGTCGCTTGACGACGCGCGCCAGGTCCGGCTCGTCCTCGACGATCAGGACCGTACGTCGGTCCGCCGGTGCGCGCGCGGATGCACGAATCATGTCCTCTGCCTCATGTGCATGGCGATGTGCCTCAGCCCGGGTTGGGGGCCTCGGTACTCTGACACGAGATCTTCGCAAAAGTATCTACGCCGCGACGCGCGGGATCCACCGGCTGCAGTTCCCGGCGGATTGCCGCGTACTCCGCGCGCAGCCGCACGACGATGTCGGCAATCGGCTCGATCCGGGTGACTGCCCCGACGCCGTGACCCGCCGACCAGATGTCGCGCCACGCCTTGCCCTCATTGCGCTGGTCGATGCTGACGGACGCTCGCCGCTCGAACGTCGCGAGGTCGATTCCGGCCGCGACGATGCTCGGCCGCAGGTAGTTGGCCGGTACTCCGGTGAACTTGTCCGAGAGCACGATGTCCTCGGCCGTCGCATCGACCAGCATCTGCCGGTATGCATCGCTCGCCAGGCTTTCGGGCGTCGCGATGAATCGCGTACCCATGTACGCGAAGTCGGCACCCATCAGTTCGACCGTGCGGACGTCGTGACCGGTCATCAATCCGCCCGCCACGATGAGCGGGCCGTCGAAAAATTGTCGTACGGCCGAGACGAAAGCGAAGGGCGACAGGAAACCGGTGTGACCGCCGGCACCGGCGCACACCAGCACGAGTCCATCGGCGCCGTTGGCGGCAGCGATGCGCGCAAACCTCACTGAGTTGACGTCCGCGAACACGAGCCCGCCGTACTGATGTACCCGCTCTGCGACCGCGCCGGGCTTGCCGAGCGCGGTGATCACGATCTCGGGCCGATACCGCAGGACGATCTCGACGTCGGTGGCCGCTCGCGGGTTCGACGGATGAAGGAGCAGGTTCGGAATCCACGGCGCGGCATCCTTGCATTTCGCGAGGGTGCCTGAGATCTGGTCCAGCCACGCCTCGAGCGTCGCTTCGGGTCGCGCATTCAGCGTCGGGAACGACGCCGGCAACCCGGCCCGGCAGGCGGCGATCACGAGTTGCGGCCCGGACACCAGGAACATCGGCGCGACGATCGCGGGCAGGGCGCATCGCGCCTTGATCGCGTCCACCGCGGCGCGAGTCGAGCGAGTCGTCACGACGAACCCCCTGCCTGCGGCTCCGCGTCCGCGGTGCGGCTGCGACCCGCGTAGAATGCGGGCCAATACGAGACCAACGTGTGGTTCATGACCAACGGCGTGCCCTCCGGTCGGGCAGTATGCCAGTCGCGCGGGCGCGGCATGTTCGGTACGAATCCGGCAGCCGTGGCCACGGTCGCAGCATTCGGTTTTATGCCCCTGGCCGTGATTGCGGGGTGCAGCAGCATGGTTCCAGCGTCGCGACCAACTCTCGATGGTCGCGCGCCCCTGGTGATCGCTCATCGCGGTGCTTCGGGCTACCTGCCGGAAAACACCATCGAGGCATACCAGAGGGCGATCGATCTTGGCGCCGATGCGATCGAACTCGACCTGATCTCCACGAAGGACGGCGTGCTGGTCGCCAGCCATTATCCCAACCTGGCGATAACCACGGATGTTGCCAGTCGGCCCGAATTCGCCAGCCGCCGGCGAGAGAACTGGCCAATCGACGGCGAACTGCAGAGCGGCTGGTTCGCTCATGACTTCACGCTCGCCGAAATAAGGGCCCTAGGCGTCATCGCCACGGACCCCGAGCGTCCGCAGCAGTACAACGGCAAGTTCAGGATGGTGACGCTGCAGGAGGTCATCAACCTGGCGGAGGCCGAGAGTGCGAGGCTCGGGCGCTCCATCGTCAT
>JBBIVG010000363.1:0-2908 GCA_037439865.1 Nevskiaceae bacterium | reverse complement strand
ACTCCAGGAACGTCCGGGCCGGGAGCGCAAGTCGCTCCGGACCTGCTCGCGAGCAGCCCTGCTCTTGCTCATGGGCGCCCTCGCGCCTTCGGCGTCGTGGAGCGCCGACCCGCCGCGGTCCCAGACGATGGCCGACGTCCTCGCCGCCTCGAAGCCTTCCGACTGGCGTCCGCTCGACCCCGAGAACACGCTCTACCTGCAGCTGGCAAGCGGGCTGGTCGTCATCGAGCTCGATCCTGCGTTCGCGCCGCAGCACGCCGCCAACATCCGGACGCTGGCGCGCGAGGGCTACTACGACGGGCTGCCAATCATCCGGTCGCAGGATAACTACGTGGTCCAGTGGGGTGACCCGGACGGCAAGCGCGACCTCGGCAAGGCGCGGCCGAAGCTTCCGCCCGAGTTCACGGTTACCTGGATGCCGTCGATATCCTTCACCCGACTCCCGGACGTGGACGGCTACGCGCCCGAGGTCGGATTCTCCAATGGTTTCCCGGTCGGGCGCGACCCAAAGACGAAACAGGCCTGGCTCGCGCACTGCTACGGCATGGTGGGCGTGGGTCGCGGCAACGAGCTCGACAGCGGGAACGGGGCCGAGCTGTACGTGGTCATCGGGAATGCGCCACGGCACCTCGACCGTAACATCGCGGTCGTGGGACGAGTCGTGCAGGGCATGGAGTGGCTCTCGACGTTGCCGCGTGGCACCGGGCCGCTCGGGTTCTACGAGAAGCCGGAACAGTACGTGCCGATCCAGCGAGTCCGGCTCGCGGCGGACGTGCCGGCGGCGGAGCGCGTGCGGCTCGAGGTGATCCGCACGGACACGCCGACGTTTGCGGCGCTCGTCGAGACCCGCCGCAACCGGCGTGATGACTGGTACAAGGTTCCGGCGGGTTACGTCGAGCTCTGCAACGTGCCGATCGTCGTGCGGCCCGCGCCTTGATTGGTGCGGCGCAGCATGCGTGGGCACATCGGTCGCTGCACGAATTCCGCACTACAGACGGCCTCCCGGGCACGCTGCTCCGGCATGTCCGGATTGCGGCCGGGGCCCGGACGAGGCAGTTTTAGCATCATCGAGTAGGGGGAAGGACCATGGATCGTTTCTGGCTCAAGCACTACCCGGAAGGCGTCCCGGCGGAGATCGACCCGACGCAGTATTCGTCGCTCGTGCAGCTCATGGAGGAGTCGTTCGCGAAGTACGGGTCGCGCAACGCCTACGCCTTCATGGACCGTTACTACACCTTCGCCGACATCGATCGCTACTCGGCCGCGCTCGGCGCCTGGCTGCAGGGGCGCGGGCTCGCGCGAGGCTCGCGCGTCGCGGTCATGATGCCGAACGTCGTGCAGTACCCGATCGCCATCGCGGGGATCCTGCGGGCTGGATACGTGGTGGTGAACGTCAACCCGCTCTACACGCCGCGCGAGCTCGAGCACCAGTTGAAGGACTCAGGCGCCGAGGCGATCGTCATCCTCGAGAACTTCTGCACGACGCTGCAGCAGGTCATTGCGAAGACGCAGGTGAAGCACGTCATCGTCGCCTCGATGGGCGAGATGCTCGGTTTCCCGAAGGGCATCATCGTCAACCTGGTCGTGCGCCGCGTGAAGAAGATGGTGCCGGCGTATTCTTTGCCAGGCCACGTCAAGTTCGGCGACACCCTCGACGAAGGTGCGCGCCGCAAACTCGCAACCGTGCAGCTCGGGCTGTCGGACATCGCATTCCTGCAGTACACGGGAGGCACCACCGGCGTGTCGAAGGGCGCCGTGCTCACGCATCGCAACCTGGTCGCCAACGTCCTGCAACTCGAGGCCTGGTCGTCGCCGTCGCTCAATGACACGAGCCGCGGCCCCGTGCCCGAGCAGTTCGTGTACGTCTGCGCGCTGCCGCTCTATCACGTGTTCGCGCTCACGGTGAACTGCCTGGGCGGCATGCGGCTCGGCGCGTTGAACGTGCTGATCGCGAACCCGCGCGACATCCCGGGCTTCGTCAAGGAGCTCTCGAAGTACAAGTTCAACGTGATCCCGGGCGTCAACACGCTCTACAACGTGCTCGCCGAGAATCCGGAGTTCCGCAAGCTCGACTTCTCGAGCCTGCGCATCGCGAACGGCGGCGGCATGGCGGTGCAGAAGGTCGTGTCCGACAAGTGGCGCTCGATCACGGGGATCCCGATCATCGAGGGCTACGGCCTCTCTGAGACCTCGCCTGTCGCGACCTGCAACCCGATCGGCAGCACGGAGTACACCGGATCCATCGGGCTCCCGGTGTCGAGCACCGAGATCGCCATCCTCGACGACGCGGGGCAGCCGGTGCCGCTCGGACAGCCCGGCGAGATCGCGATTCGCGGGCCGCAGGTGATGGCGGGTTACTGGCAGCGCCCCGACGAGACGGCGAAGGTCATGACACCCGACGGGTTCTTCAAGTCGGGTGACATCGGCATCATGGACGAGCGCGGCTACACGAAGATCGTGGACCGCAAGAAGGACATGATCATCGTCTCGGGCTTCAACGTGTACCCGAACGAGATCGAGTCCGTCGTGGCGATGCACCCGGGCGTGCTCGAGTGCGCCGCGATCGGCGTGTCCGACGAGAAGTCCGGCGAGGCGGTGAAAGTGTTCGTCGTGAAGAAGGATCCGGCGCTCACCGAGGCGGCCCTGATGGAGTTCTGCAAGCAGCAGCTCACGGGCTACAAGAAGCCGAAGTACATCGAGTTCCGCGACGACCTGCCGAAGACGAACGTCGGCAAGATCCTGCGGCGGGAGCTGCGGGATTCGGCGAAGCCGGCGGCGCAGGCGAAGAGCGCGTAGCGGGGTCGATGGCCTGGGCGCGGATGTGCCGGGCTGTTTCGGCAGGGACGCCGTGAACCCGGATCCATGGGGGCTCGCACGCGGCGTCCGTGCCGCGTGACGCCCCGCCGAA
>JBBIVG010000362.1:1173-2945 GCA_037439865.1 Nevskiaceae bacterium | reverse complement strand
AACGACATCGACGTCGTGATCCCCGTGCCGGACACCAGCCGCACCAGCGCGCTGCAGGTGGCGCAGATCCTGGGCGTGAAGTACCGCGAGGGGTTCATCAAGAACCGCTACATCGGCCGCACGTTCATCATGCCGGGGCAAGAGCAGCGGGCGAAGTCGGTGCGCAGCAAGCTGAACGCCATCGACCTCGAGTTCCGCGGCAAGAACGTGCTGCTGGTGGACGATTCGATCGTGCGCGGCACGACCTCCGCGCAGATCATCGATGTGGCCCGCGAGGCCGGTGCGCGCCGCGTGTATTTCGCCTCCGCCGCACCGCCCGTGCGTTACCCGAACGTGTACGGCATCGACATGCCCGCCGCTTCGGAACTGGTGGCGGCCGGCCGCACGGAAGAGGAGGTCGCGCGCATCATCGGCGCCGACTGGCTCATCTACCAGGACCTCGAGGACCTCGTCCGCGCGGTCCGGCACCACGACGCGCGGGTCACGGAGTTCGATACCTCGTGCTTCTCCGGGGAGTACGTGACGGGCGACGTCACGCCGGAGTACCTCGCGCGCCTGCAGGCCGAGCGCTCGGACCTGGCGAAGGCCGAGCGCAGCACCGCCGGCCGCGGCTCGCTCAAGGTCGTCGCCGGGCTTTGAGGGCCTGTCGGGCACCCGATGCGGGGGGAAGCGTGACGGTCAAGGCGCTCATCGTCAGCGATCGTCCGGAGTATCGCCAGCTGCTCGCCCATCACGTCACCCTGGAGTGGCGGGACGCGCTGCCGGCCGAATACGAGCCCTCGACCCGCGGTCGGCTGCAGCCCGGGTTCCGCGGCTCGGTCTACGACGTCGTGCTCCTCGACCATGAGGTCCAGGAGGGACGCGGGCTCGAGTGGCTCGAGGACCTGACGGAACGCTCCGGCTTCCCGCCGATCGTCTACTTTGCACCGGCTGGCGATTCGCGTGGCGCCGCGTCGGGCGCGTCGCACGTCCTCTCCAGGCTGGAGTTCGATCACATCCAGTTTGCGGCGGCGCTGCGCTCGGCGCTCTCGCAGCGGCGCAACGTGCTCGCGGACACATCGCGTGCCGCCCTCGAGCCGCCGCCGCCGGACCGGTTCGGTTCGGTGCGGATCCGCGGTTATCGCTGCATCCGTCGCCTGGCAGTCGGTGGCTCGTCGAGCGTCTTCCTCGCGGAGCATGGCGCGACCGGCCAGCAGCGCGTGCTGAAGGTGTTCCGGCAGGTGCCGGACATCGTCGAGGGCAGCACGACCTTCGACCGATTCCTGCGCGAATTCGACCTCGTCGGGCACCTCGACCACCCCAACATCGCGCGCATCTACGACCTCGGCGTGGCCGACGATCACGTGTACATCGCGATGGAGTACTTCCCGGGCGGCGACCTGCGTTCGCGCATGCGCGAGGCGATGCCGTGGCGCGAAGCGCTCGGCTACCTGCGCCAGCTCGCCGGGGCGCTGGGGGCGTTGCATGCGATCGGCGTGCTCCACCGCGACGTGAAGCCCGGCAACGTTCTGCTGCGCGACGACGGCAGCCTCGCGTTCATCGACTTCGGCCTGGCGCGGCAGCTGGGCCTCGAGAGCGAGATCACCGGGAACGGCGCCATCTTCGGCACGCCGCATTACATGAGCCCGGAACAGGGGCACGCGGCGGCGCTCGACGAGCGCAGCGACCTCTACAGCCTCGGGATCGTGCTGCACGAGATGCTGACCGGCCGGAAGCCCTTCGTGGCCGAGACCCCCCTCGCGGTGATCTACCTGCACGCCAACGAGCCGGTG
>JBBIVG010000362.1:0-1131 GCA_037439865.1 Nevskiaceae bacterium | reverse complement strand
CAGCCGCTGCTCGATGCGTTGCTCGCCAAGAAGGCGGGGGACCGCCCTGCGTCGGCGGCTGAGATCGTCGACCGCATCGACGAGTTGATGGGGCTCGCGGCGGCCTGATGTCGCCTCCGGGCGCAATCCTCCGCGCGCCCACCGCCCGCGCGTGGTTCGACCTCGCCGTCGAGCGCGAGGCGGACCTGCTGATCGATCACGCGAACTGCGAGAAGAAGGCTGCCTCCACGGCGCTGTCGCTGATGTTCTCGTATCCCGAGGACTTCGAACTCGCGGACCGCATGTCGCGGCTCGCGCGCGAGGAGTTGCGGCATTTCGAACTCGTCCAGCAGAAGATGATCGAACTCGGCGTGTCGTTCCGCCGCCTGAGCCCGTCGCAGTATGCGGAAGGATTGCGACGCGCCCTGCGGCGCGCCGAGCCCGGTCGGCGGGTGGACCTGCTGCTCTGCGGTGCGCTGATCGAGGCGCGCTCGCACGAACGCTTCATCGGGCTGGTCGAGCGGCTGCGCGCTCCGCTCGCGGAGTTCTACGCGTCGCTCGCTGCGGCGGAGTCACGCCATGCCGGCCTCTACCTGCGGCTTGCAGACAGGCGCGGGTCGGACGCGGTGCAACGCCTCGAGAATCTGGCGGAAATCGAGGCCGAGCTTGCGACGTCTCCGGATCCGGAGTTTCGATTTCACTCCGGGACGCCTGTTTAGGTCGGTTTCAGCAGCGTCGTTCGAAGGGCGGGTTCACGGCGTCCCTGCGACCCCATCCCCACCTCCCGAACGAACACCCGGGCTACGGAGAGCCGCCCGCGACGAACCCGGACCTAACGAGGCAGCGACCTGAGCTCGAACCCACCCGGCGACGCCACGAGCACGCTGCCCTGCGTGTACCAGTCGCCGAGCACGATCCGCCTCGCGGGTGCGCCATCCACCTGCAGTTCGTGCACGGCCGGCCGGTGCGTGTGGCCGTGGATCAGCGTGCGCACGCCGCTGCGCCTGAACGCACCCGCCACGGCATCCGCGTTCACGTCCATGATCACCGCGGCGGTCGATTCCACGTGCATGCGGCTGCCCTCGCGCATCTTTTGCGCGAGCGCCTGGCGTCGAGCCACGGAGCCCCGACGATCTCGAACGGGCGGGTGGT
>JBBIVG010000361.1:0-2965 GCA_037439865.1 Nevskiaceae bacterium | reverse complement strand
ACCTCGCGTGCGGGTACGCAAGGCCGACTTGACCGGAGGGCTCGCAAGCGGCTGGCTGGTGTTCTCCTGCAGTTTCCCGGCGGCGCTGCCCTTCATGTTCATCGACGAGCCGCACCTCGCATTGCGGGTCTCCAATGCACTGTTGCTGCTGCTCCTGTTCGCAGTGGGTTACAGGGCAGGCAAGTACGCCTTTGCGAGGCCCTGGGCCGTCGGAACGGTCTTCCTGCTGGTCGGGGCTGCGCTGGTCGTGGGGACGATCGCCCTGGGCGGATGAGGAGTCGGCCCGACTAGCCTCCCAGGTCCCGTATGAACTCGCGGGCCCGCGGCCACTCGCCGAATCCGGCGGCGGGATTGAGATGCCCGACGGCACCAACGTCCGCGATCCGACTGCCCCAGTCGGCCGCGTACTGCGCGACCCGATCGTAGCGTGCGAGCGGGTCATTCGTACTGGCGGCGACGATGCTCGGGAACGGCAGGCGCGAGCGAGGGATCGGCAGCCAGCCACCCTCGCGAAGCGCCTCGAGCGTCGGATAGCCCTCGGGCAGCGGTACCTCGAGGTCCGCCGGCGCCGCGAGCAGGGCGCCGTGTATCGGGCGTCGATGCTTCTCCGCCCAGTGCACGACCATCATCACGCCGCCGCTGTGTGCAACGAGGATCACGGGGCCATGGACCGCAGCCAGCGTCCGATCGATCTCCGCAACCCATGCCCTGCAGGAGAACTCGTTCGTCGCCATGCGCGGTACCGTGACCGACCCGGGCAACTGTTCCGCGAGCACGGTCTGCCAGTGATTCGGCACGTGGTCGCGCAGGCCGGGGACGATGACGACGATGGGCCGTGGCTCGGTCACTCGCAAGATCCCACTTCGTTCACTGGCGGAGCGGATTGGCCGAACTCGCCTCCGGCACGAGGTTGAGGATCCGTATGAACAGCTGCCGGAACTCCTCGTCCGTGTCGGCGTCGAAGCGCGGATCGCCGTTCTCGGCGAACGCCTTGCCGATCTCGTCCCAGTCGGCCGGCGTGAGATGCTTGAAGGCGGCGGGGAGGATCACCCGCGTTTCGAGCCGCATGTGCTGCTCCTGCGACGACACGAACCTTGTGACCGCCTCCGCGAATGAGTCACCGCCGCCCGTCGTGTCGGCTTCGTAACGGTCGATGCTCCTCTCGAGGTCGTCCACGAGTTTCGCGCCTTCCTGGTGCTGGCGCTCGAGGTCGTCGAGCGTGGCGTCGAATTCCGAGGTCCGCTCGCGCAGCTTCCGGAAGAGATAGGCATCCTCCTTCGGGTGATGCTGCGACTCGGGAAAGGCCCGGATGTAGTGCACGATGGCCCGGAGCAGGTCGAACCGGGGAGGTTGTCGCTGCGCGCGCGCCTCGCGGGCCAGCAGTTCGAGTCCGTGGGCAACCGCGGCAAGCGATCGGTGCTCGTCGCGGATGATCGCCAGTGCCTCGATCCGCTCCCAGTCCGACACGTTGCTTTCGACCGCGAGCACCAGCACCGGCAGGCTCGCCTGCTGCAGGACGTACTGCGTCTGCGAACCGATGAGCAGGCCGCGCAGCCCGCGTCGCCCGTGCGAGGCCATGACGATCAGGTCGCATTCCCGGGCCTCGGCGGCCTCGAGGATCGCCTCGTAGGGGCGATCGCTGGTGACCGTCTTCGACTCGTGGGCGACCCCGGCCTCGCGCGCCACCACGGCAGCCTTGGCGATGACGGCGCGCGCGTCGCCCGCGACCTGCTCGTTGTACAGCGATGGCCACATCACGCGCTCGAGCGCCGCGACGCTGGTGGAACCGTAGTCCTCCTGGGCGTGGAAGAAGGTGATTTTCGCGCTGAGCGACTTCGCGAGCAGGACCGACTGGCGCACGAGTTCCGTCGCGAGGGTCGAGCCGTCGAGGGGGACCAGCAGGTGGCGATACATGGTCGTTCTCCGTTTTCGATCCTTCCGTCTCAGAAGGGCTTGTCGCCGATGATGCCGGCGCGCTCCATCTTGCGGTGGCATGGCGGGTAATCCATCACCGCATAGTGCTGCGTGCTGCGGTTGTCCCACATAGCCATGCTGCTCGGCTGCCAGCGCCAGCGCACCTGGTATTCCGGGATGAACGCCTGGCTCACCAGGTAATTGAGCAGCAGTGCCGCGCCCGGATTCGCGTCCTGGCCGAAGCGCACGCGATCCGGCGTGTGGTAGTTCGTGAAATGGGTCGTGAACGCATTGACGAACAGGATCTTCTCGCCGGTCTCCGGGTGCGTGCGCACGACCGGGTGCTCGGCGTCCGGATACTGGGCCTTGAGCGCGAGGCGCTTCTCGATCGGCATCGCGGCGCCGAAGCTTGCTTCGATGCTGTGCCGGGCGCGAAGGCCGGCGATCTGTGACTTGATGTACTCCGGCAGGCGGTTGTACGCCTCGGCCATGTTGGCCCACATCGTGTCGCCGCCGACCGGCGGGCACTCGATGCAGCGCAGCACGCAGCCGAACGGCGGTCTCTCACGCCAGGTCGCGTCCGTGTGCCAGGAATTCTCGTAGCGGTCGTTCGGCACGTCCGGGGACTTGTAGATGCGCACGAGCCCCGGATGATCCGGGTCGCTGCCCGCGACCGGGTGATCCTCCAGGTCGCCGAAGTGCCGGGCGAAGGCCACGTGCTCGGCGCGCGTGATGTCCTGGTCGCGGAAGAACAGGACCTTGTGCTTGAGCAGCAGCGCGCGAATCTCGGCGACGAGTCCGGCGTCGCGCGAGGCCACGCCGAGATTCACGTTGCTGAGTTCCGCGCCGATGACGCAGGTCATCGGCTGGACCTTGACGGAGCCCAGGCTGTTGGAGCTCACGACGGCCGGTGCGGCCGGGGTGGCCGGTGCGGCCGGAACGGGCGCCGGGGTCTTGTCCTGGGCCAGGGAAGCTCCCTGGAGGCTCAGCAGGAAGATGCCGGCGCTGGCTAAAGTGATAAGTTTTTTCATGATCCCCCATCTCCTTATTA
>JBBIVG010000360.1:0-2970 GCA_037439865.1 Nevskiaceae bacterium | reverse complement strand
CTCCGAGACGGCGGCGGTCGATCCCGCCGCGGCCGGCGAGGGCGCGATGCACGTCATCCGTGGATCGAGCTGGAAGAGCTCGGCCGTGACCGAGCTCAGGCTCGCCTACCGCGACTACGGGGATGGGAAACGCAATGACGTCGGATTCCGCATCGCGCGTTACGCGCAGTAGCCGCCAGCTGCGGCTCGCCATCGTCCTGTTCGCTGCCGGGCTCGCGGCGGTGACCGCGCTGCGCGCCCAGGAGCCGACGAAGCCGGCAGCCGCCACGACGAATCCGTCGACGAGCACCCCCGCGAAAGGCGCGCCGGCGCCTGCGACTGCGACTGCGACTGCGGCCGCGACGCCCGCCGCCGGCAAGGGCGAGCCTGCCGAGGCGAAGCCGCAGCCGTCGGATGACGCGATACCGCCTGCGGGTGCCGCCGATCGCAAGCCGGCTGCGCCCGGCTCCTCCTCCACGCATTTCGAGCCGAGCGAGAAGGTGCGTCCCGACTTCGACGTCTCCTTCCCCGTCGACATCTGATCCCCCGAGAGTCCCGCCGCATGGCCAGAATCAACGCCCGCGCCCCGAGTGAGTTCCTGTTCAGCTTTTTCTCGCTGATCATCATCACGATCGTGGTGCACGCCGCGTACGTGACGGTGGTCCGGCCGCGTGCAGCCGCGGTGCTCGCGGAGCAGCGCGCGGCGATGAAGAAGGACCCGAATTACGTCGCCGAGCGCTCGATCTACGTCGTGCTCAAGGACTGGGAGCAGGAGTCGGAGGTGATCCTCGGCCTGTGGGCCTTTGCGATCATCGGTTACAAGGTCTGGAACGGGCGGCGGGAGCGGGCGCTGCTTGCGCGGGATCTGGTCCACGTTCCCGAAGGCATGAGGATCCTGCCCGAGGACACGCGGGAGTACGCGCGTCCGCTGGAGGCGCTGCCGCCCGCGGAAGCGGAGTGCCTGCTGCCGCGCGCGCTGCTGGTCGCGCTGTACCGTTTCGGCGCGACCCGCAACGTGCAGGACGTGTCGGATGCCGCGCGCGGCGTCTGCTCGGCCGAGGCCGACCGGCTCGACTCCGAGCTGTCGATGCTGCGCTACATCGCCTGGGCGATCCCGGCGATCGGATTCATCGGCACCGTGCGCGGCATCGGTGACGCGCTCGGCGAGGCGCACAAGGCGGTCACCGGCGACGTGTCGGGCGTGACCGAGGGTCTCGGCACCGCGTTCAACTCCACGCTCGCCGCGCTGCTGATCAGCATCGTCCTGATGTTCCTGCTGCACCAGCTGCAGCTCGCACAGGAGCGTCTCGTGCTCGACAGCGAGACCTACCTCGACCGCAATCTGATCCGCCACATGCAGATACGTTGAGCCGATGACGCTCGCCCTCGAGATCAACGACGTCGGTCTCACGCTGGCTGCGGACGGCGAGGTCCTGGCCGAGGAGCCCGGTTACGCGATGCTGGACGGTGCGGCGCCCGACACCGGCGCGGCGGCGGCCCGGCGCGCGCGACTGAAGCCGTTGTTCGCGGACACGCATTACTGGCAGGACCTCGGGACGTCGGCGTTGCCGCGCCCGATGCCGGCCGCGTCCACGGCCGCCGAGGTGGCGTTCGCGCAGCTCGCGGCGCTCGTTCGGCCGCACCTTGCGCACGGCGCCGACGCCTTGATCGCCGCGCCGCCGTGGTACACGCGCGAGCAGCTCGCGCTGCTCCTGGGCGTGGCGCAGGAAGCGGGCCTGACGCCGGTCGGGCTCGTGGACGCCGGCCTGGCGGCAGCATCTCTCGAGCCCGCCCCTGAAAGCGTCCTGCAGCTCGAGCTCTCGCTGCATCGCGCCGTGCTCACCGTCCTCGATCACGCCGGCGACCTGCGCCGCACGCGGTTCGATCTCCTGCCGCAGCACGGCTGGCTCTCGCTGCAGCAGGCGTGGCTCGACATGATCGCCTCCGCATTCGTGCGCAAGACCCGCTTCGATCCGCTGCACCAGGCCGCCACGGAGCAGCGCCTCTGCGACGGGCTCGCGGGATGGCTCGAAGCGCTGCGCTCCGGGGGCCCGGTCGCGATCGAGGTCGAGTCGGGCGGCGCGACCCACGCGATCGAGCTCAACGCCGGGGATTTCACGCAGGCGGCTGCGGCCACCTACGACGAATACGCCCGTGTGCTGCAGCGCGCGCGACCCGCGGGCAGCCCGCTGCACGTTCGACTCTCGCACCGGTTCGCGTCGATGCCGGGCCTGTCCGAGCGTCTCGCCGAAATCCGCGATTGCGAGGTCGTCCGCCTGCCGCGCGGCGCCGCCGCGCTCGGTGCGCTCGCGTACGAGCCCGTCCTGCGCCGCGGCCAGCGCGGGCTCGCGCTCGTGCAGCACCTGCCGGTTCCGCTGCGCGTCGGCACGACGCGCGGGATTTCGCAGACGGCCGCGGTGCCCGTCGGGCAGCGGCCAACTCACGTCGTGCTGGCGAGCCGCGCCTACTGCATCGGCCCGCGCCCGCTGACGCTCGGATCCGAGGTGCCGCGGGATCGCCGCGCACTGCTGCTCGAGCGCGGCCCCGGCATTTCCCGCGCGCACTGCACGCTGTCGAGCGAAGGCGGCGCCGCCTGGCTCGAGGACCACAGTACGTACGGTACGTTCGTGAACGGTGATCGGGTCGCCGGCCGCGTCGAACTGCGTGCGGGCGACCGGCTCAGGATCGGCAGCCCCGGCGTGGAGTGCGAACTCGTCCGCGTGGTGGACGACGATGGCGCGGCGTAAGACCGAAGTCTTCAGCCTCTCGTTCCTCGACGTCATCGCGTGCGGGTTCGGCGCGGTCGTGCTCTTCTATACGATCCTGAGCGCGCAGGCGGGGGTGCACAGGCAGCACCGCAACGAGGAACTGCAGTCCGAGGTCAACAAGCTCGAGGAGCAGGTCCTCGAGGGCTACAAAAACCTCGTGGTGCTGCGCAACGCGCTCGAGGGGACCGAGCGCGCCGTGCCGGCGGAGGGCCTCGCGAACCGG
>JBBIVG010000359.1:0-2989 GCA_037439865.1 Nevskiaceae bacterium | reverse complement strand
TCGAGCACAAGAAGGACGTGGTGATCCTGCTCGACTCGATCACGCGCCTCGCGCGTGCCTACAACACCGTGGTGCCGAGCTCCGGCAAGGTGCTCACGGGCGGCGTGGACGCGAACGCGCTGCAGCGCCCGAAGCGCTTCTTCGGCGCGGCCCGCAACATCGAGGAAGGCGGCAGCCTCACGATCATGGCGACGGCGCTGATCGACACCGGCTCGCGCATGGACGACGTGATCTACGAGGAATTCAAGGGCACCGGCAACAGCGAGATCCACCTCGACCGGCGCATCGCCGAGAAACGCGTCTACCCGGCGTTCAACATCAATCGCTCGGGCACGCGTCGAGAGGAGCTCATCACCTCGCAGGACGAGCTCGCCAAGATCTGGATCCTGCGCAAGCTCCTGCACCCGATGGACGAACTCGCGGCCGCGGAGTTCCTCATCGACAAGATGCGGGACACGAAGACCAACGCCGAGTTCTTCGACTCGATGAAGCGCTGAGGCGCGCGGGACGCTCGCCGTCCCGGCACTCCGCACGCACGTGCACGGCTCCGAGCACATCCGCGGCATCCTCACGATGCTGCTGGCGGTCGCGCTGTTCTCGGTGATGGACGCGCAGCTCAAGCTGCTGGCCGCGCACTACCCGCCGCTGCAGGTGAGCTTCCTGCGCGGCGCGACGTCGCTGCCGTTCGTGCTGCTGCCGATCCTGCTGCGCGGGCGCCTGGCCCGGTTGAAACCCGTCAACGTGCGCCTGCACCTGCTGCGCGGCGCGCTGTCGGTGGTGATGCTCGGCAGCTTCGTGTTCGCGGTGCGCGAGTCCTCGCTGGCCCGCACCTACTCGATCTTCATGTGCGCGCCGCTCGTCGTCGCGGCGATGTCGGTGCCGTTCCTCGGCGAAAAGGTGTCGCGCGCGCAGTGGGCGGCCATCGGCGTCGGCCTCGCGGGCGTGATCCTGATGCTGCGCCCGGAAGGAGGCGACTGGATCTCGGTCGGCAGCGTCGCGGCCGTGGTCGCCGCCCTGTGCTACTCGCTCGCGGTGATCACGTTGCGCGTGCTGTCGCGCACCGACGCGACCGAGAGCATGGTCTTCTCGTTCACGTTCCTGCTCGCGATCGGCGCCGGGTTGCTTTCGATCCCCGGCTGGACGCCGGTCGATCTCTCGCACTGGCCGCTGCTCGTCGGCGTCGGCGTGTTCGGCGCGCTTGGGCAGCACTTCATCACGGAGGCTTTCCGGAACGCGCCGGCGTCCGTGGTGACGCCTTTCGAGTACACCGCGCTCGTCTGGGGCGTGCTGCTCGATCTCGTGGTGTGGCACGTGCTGCCGGGCGCCGTCACCCTCGTCGGCGGCATGATCGTGATCGGCGCGGGCATCTACCTCATCAGCCGGGAAGCGGCGCAGCGCAGCCCGGGCGACGGCGAATCGCTGCCCTGATCGCCCGCCGATCCTACTCGCGCGCGACGGCGCGATGGCCGATGTCGCGGCGGAACTGCATGCCTTCCCAGCGGATGGCGTTCACGAGGTCGTAGGCCTGGCGCTGCGCCGCGCGCACGGTCTCGCCGAGTCCCACGGCGCACAGCACCCGCCCGCCGTTCGTGACGACCTCGTCGCCGCGCAGCAGGGTGCCCGCGTGGAAGACCTTCCCCGGCAGATTCGCGGCCGCATCGAGGCCGTGGATCACGTCCCCCTTGCGGACCGTGTCCGGGTAACCGCCGGCGGCGAGCACGACGCCGACGGCAGCACGCGGATCCCAGTCGACGCTCACGGCCGACAGCCGCCCATCGAGCGCCGCGTCGCAGAGCCCGGTGATGTCGGAACGCAGGCGTGACAGGATCGGCTGCGTCTCGGGGTCGCCGAAGCGGCAGTTGAACTCGAGCACCTTCGGCGTGCCATCCGGCGCGATCATGAGTCCGGCGTACAGGAAGCCGACATACGGCGTGTTCCCGGCCGCGAGCGCACGCACCGTGGGCCACATGACCTCGTTCATCGCCCGCGAATGAACCTCGGGCGTGACGACGGGGGCGGGCGAGTACGCGCCCATGCCGCCGGTGTTCGGGCCCTCGTCGTCGTCGCGCAGGCGCTTGTGGTCCTGCGAGGTGGCGAGCGGCAGGACGTGCGTGCCGTCCACCATCGCGATGAAGCTCGCTTCCTCACCTTCGAGGAACTCCTCGATCACGATCGTCGAGCCCGCGGCGCCGAAGCGGCCCGCGAACATCGCCTCGGCCGTCGCGACGGCCTCCGCGTTCGTCGCGCAGATCACGACGCCCTTGCCCGCGGCGAGGCCATCCGCCTTCACGACGAGCGGCGCGCGCTGGGAGTGGACCCAACCCGCGTCGAACGACTCGCGCGTGAACGTCGCGTACGCCGCCGTCGGGATGGAGTGCCTGCGCAGGAATTCCTTCATGAAGGCCTTCGAGCCCTCGAGGCGTGCGGCCTCGCGGCTCGGACCGAAGCAGCGCAATCCTGCGGCGCTGAACTCGTCGGTGATGCCGAGGACGAGCGGACCTTCGGGGCCGACGATCGTGAGGTCGACCTGCTCGGCGAGCGCGAACCGCAGCAGCCCGGGAACGTCCTCCGCCGCGACGTCCACGTTCCCTACGCGCGGCTCGCGCGCCGTCCCGGCGTTGCCGGGCGCGACGTACACCTGCGAGACACGCGGGGATTGCGCGGCCTTCCACGCGAGCGCGTGCTCGCGGCCGCCCGATCCGATGATGAGGACCTTCATTCTGTCGCTAGTGCCGGAAGTGACGCATGCCGGTGAAGACCATCGCCATGCCGTGCTCGTCCGCGGCGGCGATCACCTCCGCATCGCGCTTCGAGCCGCCCGGCTGGATGACCGCGGCGATGCCATGCTCGGCCGCGGCGTCGAGGCCGTCGCGGAACGGGAAGAACGCATCGGACGCCATCACGGCGCCCGTCGGGTCGAGGCCCTCGTCGCGGGCCTTCATGGCGGCGATGCGGCTCGAGACGACGCGGCTCATCTGGCCGGCGCCGA
>JBBIVG010000358.1:0-3004 GCA_037439865.1 Nevskiaceae bacterium | reverse complement strand
TTGATTTTGCGGGCGAGAGCGCGAGCCACCCGCATGCTGCTCTCATCCGGGATCTTTTGCAGCATCACGATGCGCACGCATCCGCAGTTCCTGCGGCGCGGTGTCGCAGCCCGGCTGCTCGAGTACATCATCGACGTGGCGCGTTTGCACGCCGGCGCCGCGACGCGTCACTCCCCCGTAGCAACCGGATACCCCAGCTCCACCCAGTCGCTGTCGAAGTTGGATTCGACGTAGAGCACCCGCACCCGCGTGAAGCCCAGCCGGCGCAGCTCGGCATACGCACCGCCGACATTGCGGCAGTGGTCCCACGGGCAGCAGCCGCAGTAGAGCACGATCGGCGTCGCCTTCGGCAGCCTCGCGACGCGCTGCCGCAAGGCCTGTAATCCCTCGTCTTCCTCGCCCGGACCGACGTACTCGGAGCCCGCGATGTGCGCCCGGACGTACAGCACGTGCGCGCCGACTTGCAGCACCAGCGGCCGTGCGGCCGGCTCGCCCGCAAGCTGCGCCACCAGTTCGGCCGGCTGCACGAGATCCGCGGCCGGAATCGTCTCCGCCCGCACGTAGTGGTACCCCGCCCACGCCGTGAGCGGCGCGACGGAACCAACGATCAACACCGCCCGCCACAGTCGCAGCAGTCCCATCCACCCGGTGCGCGTTGTTCGCCGCATCCGCCCGGTTCGCACCGTGACCGCGGGCTGAACGCCCTGATCGCAAGTACGGTCTTCCTGGGTGTATAAGGCCATCAAAACCGGCTGAGCGCAGGACTCGATCGGCGCAGCCGAGGGGAGCAACGATGAAGTTCCAGGTCCCTGCAGCGCTGAGGCCCGTGGCCACGACGTTGCTTGTGCTCGCGATCGTGCTGGCGGGGCCGCCTGGAGCGGCCGTCGCCCAGATCACTGTACTGCTGCCGACGGATGGCGACATCGCGGCCACGTTGGCCTTGCCGGGCGACGTACAGCGCGGCAAGGATGCGTATGCCGAGTGCCAGACCTGCCACCGCAGCGATGCCTCGGGGCGCGTCAACTTCATCATTCCGCGGCTGTCCGGCCAGCACACCTCAGTGCTGATTAAGCAGCTGATGGACATCCGCAGCGGCCTCCGTGTCAACCCGGACATGCGCGATTACATGCTCGATTCCGAACTGACGCTGCAAAATTTTGCTGATATCGCGGCCTACCTGCACTCTCTGCCCGTGGTGGGCACGATCGGGCAGGGGCCGCCCGAGCTGGTGCCGCGCGGCCAGGCCCTGTACGCCAGCAATTGCACGCCGTGCCATGGCGAGCACGGCGAAGGCCGCGCGGAACTCTTCTATCCCATGCTCGCGTCGCAGCACTACAGCTACCTGTTGCGCGAGATGGACCTCATCCTCAACGGCCAGCGCGGCAACTCCAACCCGGCAATGCCGCCGATCCTGAAGAACCTCTCGACGGACGACAAGCGTGCGATCGCCGCGTATCTGGCGCAGCTGCCGGCGCCCCGGAAGACCGTTGCAGCCGAAACTCCCAGATAGAGACCGTCTCCTGGCCCTTCGCCGGAGATTGCTCCGTAGCCTCGAGTGATGCACGCCCACGTGCGGGAGGGCGATCTGCGTGCAAGCGAGCCATGGGTGCACGCACCTCGGACAGGCGGCGCATTTCTCGCCCTTCCCTCCACATTTCCCGCTAGACGCCCCGACCCGACCGGCCCTACGCTGATGTGTCAGCAATGGACGCACCCCAGGCGGGGACCTTTCCGATGAGAATCACCGTCGAGACCACCGTCCGCGCGCCGATCGCAAAGGTCTGGCAGGCCTACACGACACCCGCCGACATCGTGCAGTGGAACGCGGCATCGGACGACTGGCACACCACGCGTGCACAGGTGGACTTGCGCGTCGGCGGAAGCTTTTCCTCGCGCATGGAAGCGAAGGATGGAAGCATGGGCTTCGACTTCGCCGGTACCTACACCAACGTCGTCCCGCACCAGCGCATCGAGTATTCGTTCGGCGACCGAGTGGCCGTGGTCGAATTCACGGCGACTGCGGATGCGGTCGTGGTGCGCGTGACGTTTGACGCGGAGTCATCCCATTCCGCCGAGCAACAGCGTGCCGGATGGCAGGCCATCCTGGATAATTTCGCACGGCACGTTGAGGACCGGTCCGCGTAGTCGATTCGCGCGCGGCGACCGCGCCGTGATCGCCGATCCCGACGGCGGCTACCTCGCGACCCAGACCGGCCCATCCGTCACCGTGCGCGACTGGGTGCGACAGGGCAGGGGGGGCGCGCTGCGGAACAGCATCCCCACTGATCGACGCTTGCCCTGCGCCTTCACCGCATGAATTGGCGCAGCGAATTCCCGACCGAGAGGAGCTGCGGGGCATCCATGCGCCCGATGATGTTACGGATGACCGTGGCAATGACCTGTTGCACGCCGATCATGCCAATGCTCGCCGACTGTTCCAGGATGAAGCCAGCCTTGGCGACCTTGAGTGGTTTGATGAAGTAGTAGTGCAAGCCACTGTGCGTCAGCTCGACGGCGAGTTCGGCAAGCGCGTCGCGATGAGCGGTGGGATCCGGCGCACTTTCGAGAGTCGCGAGCACCAGGATCGTCTTCTGGTGCAGCTCCTCGGAGTGATAGAAGCGCAGGAACGGCCTGGCCGGCAGGCGCGACGGATCTCCGGCCGGCCGCGTGGACTTTGCGCTGTGAGCACGAGACCTGCGCTTCGCGCGAGTGGTCATGCCCGGTATGTTACCGCGCGGGGACACTTTCTGAACGGACGCAGCTGAGCTCTGCGGCGAGGTCCAGGGAAGGACCGAGTAACTTGCGACCCAGCGACCGTCCCCGCTTCCGGCCGTCTTCACTCCGGCAACAAATCCAGCGATCGCTCAGCCGGCGTACGACACCACTTCGGCATGCAACCGGGCCGTCGCCGCCGGATCCGCCTCTGCACGAAGGATCAGCGCCAGCGCGCCGGCCTGTTGCTCCTGGGTGGCTGACGCCTGCCCGTGCAATGCCACCGCGTACT
>JBBIVG010000357.1:0-3009 GCA_037439865.1 Nevskiaceae bacterium | reverse complement strand
GCGGGGAGTTCGGGGCCGAGCGGTCGGACGAGGTGGAGGCGCCGGCGGGCTGAGCGATACGGGAGAGGCCGCGCGCTGCGTCGCAGCAAGTTGACAGCCGCGGCCCCACTCCCTAGAATTTTGCGCCTTTCCACGGGGCCGCCGGCGATCCACCCGCGCGGCCCTGCAGTTTTCTCATCGGGCCGCCGCAGGGCGGCCCGGTGTTTCTTGGGCGGTGCGTGGTTGGGCGCGCCGCCGGTACGTCCGGGAGTCGGTCTGGCATGTCAACCGTCAATCAGCTGATCCGTGGCCCGCGCCGCCTGGCCGGTGCGAAGAGCAAGGTGCCCGCCCTGGGGAACTCGCCCCAGAAGCGCGGCGTGTGCACGCGCGTGTACACGACGACCCCCAAGAAGCCGAACTCCGCGCTGCGCAAGGTCGCCAAGGTGCGGCTCACCAACGGCTACGAGGTCATCAGCTACATCGGCGGCGAAGGCCACAACCTCCAGGAGCACTCGGTCGTGCTCATCCGCGGCGGCCGCGTGAAGGACCTGCCGGGCGTGCGCTACCACACGGTGCGCGGCACGCTCGACTGCGCCGGCGTCGGCGAGCGCAAGCAGAGCCGCTCGAAGTACGGCGCGAAGCGCCCCAAGGGCTGAGCGCCCGACCCGTCCCCCGATCACTCACGCCTAGTCACTAGTCATTAGTCACTGGCACAAGCGGTAGCGAAAGATGTCCCGTAGAACCCAGGCCCCCGTCCGCAGCATCCTGCCCGACCCGAAGTTCAACAGCGTGCTGCTCGCCAAGTTCATGAACATGGTCATGGAGCGCGGCAAGAAGTCCGTCGCCGAGCGCATCGTCTACGGTGCGATCGATCGCATGGCCGAGAAGACCGGCCGCCAGCCGGACCAGGCGATCGAGCTCCTGACGCAGGCGCTCGACAACGTGAAGCCGATGGTCGAGGTGAAGTCGCGGCGCGTCGGCGGTGCCACCTACCAGGTGCCGGTCGAGGTCCGCTCGACCCGTCGCCAGACGCTCGCCATGCGCTGGGTGATCGACGCGGCCCAGGCCCGCAGCGAGAAGTCCATGTCGCAGCGCCTCGCCGCCGAGCTGCTCGAGGCCTCCGAGAACCGTGGCGCCGCCGTGCGCAAGCGCGAGGACACGCACCGCATGGCGGACGCCAACAAGGCATTCGCGCACTACCGCTGGTAACGCCGGCGCGACCGCCTCGAAGAACCAAGGATCACGACCGTGCCACGCAATACCCCGATCGAGCGCTACCGTAACTTCGGCATCTCGGCGCACATCGACGCCGGCAAGACGACGACGACGGAGCGCATCCTGTTCTACACCGGCGTCTCGCACAAGATCGGCGAGGTGCACGATGGCGCCGCCATCATGGACTACATGGAGCAGGAGCAGGAGCGCGGCATCACCATCACGGCGGCCGCGACCACGGCGTTCTGGAAGGGCATGGACAACCACTTCCCGGAGCACCGCTTCAACATCATCGACACCCCGGGGCACGTCGACTTCACCATCGAGGTCGAGCGCTCGCTCCGCGTGCTCGACTCGGCGTGCGCCGTGTTCTGCGCGGTCTCGGGCGTGCAGCCGCAGTCCGAGACGGTGTGGCGGCAGATGAACAAGTACCGCGTGCCGCGCCTCGCGTTCGTCAACAAGATGGACCGGGCCGGCGCCAACTTCCTGCGCTGCGTCGAGCAGATCAAGACGCGCCTGCGCGGCAATCCCGTGCCCATCCAGCTGCCGATCGGCGCGGAGGACAAGTTCGAGGGCGTGGTCGACCTGATCCAGATGCAGGCGATCTACTGGGACGACTCGACCGAGGGCATGAAGTTCGAGTACCGCGGGATTCCCGCGGACATGGCCGAACTGTGCAACGAGTGGCGCGAGAAGCTGGTCGAGGCCGCCGCCGAGGCCAACGACGACCTGATGCACAAGTACCTCGAGTCGGGCGAGCTCTCGGTCGAGGAGATCAAGGCCGGCCTGCGCGAGCGCTCGATCCGCACCGAGATCTGCCTGATGCTGTGCGGCTCGGCGTTCAAGAACAAGGGCGTGCAGGCGATGCTCGACGCGGTGATCGAGTACATGCCGTCGCCCGTGGAAGTGCCCGCCGTGAAGGGCGTGGACGACGACGGCGCCGAGGCCACGCGCAAGGCGAGCGACGACGAGAAGTTCTCGGCGCTGGCGTTCAAGATCCTGAACGACCCGTTCGTCGGCAACCTGACCTTCTTCCGCGTGTACTCCGGCGTGCTCAACTCGGGCGACCAGGTGTACGTGCCGGGCAAGAGCAAGAAGGAGCGCATCGGCCGCCTGCTGCAGATGCACGCCAACGAGCGCGAGGAGATCAAGGAAGTCCGCGCCGGCGACATCGCCGCGGCCGTGGGCCTGAAGGACGTCACCACGGGCGACACCCTGTGCGACATCGACCACATCATCACGCTCGAGAAGATGGAATTCCCGGAGCCCGTGATCTCGGTGGCCGTGGAGCCGAAGACCAAGAGCGACCAGGAAAAGATGGGCCTCGCGCTGCAGCGCCTCGCCAAGGAAGACCCGTCGTTCCGCGTCAGCACCGACCAGGAGTCGGGCCAGACGATCATCTCGGGCATGGGTGAGCTGCACCTCGACATCATCGTCGACCGCATGAAGCGCGAGTTCAAGGTCGAGGCGAACGTCGGCAAGCCGCAGGTCGCCTACCGCGAGACCATCCGCGGCTCGGTCGAGCAGGAAGGCAAGTTCGTCCGCCAGTCGGGCGGCCGCGGCCAGTACGGCCACGTGTGGCTCAAGATCGAGCCGCAGGAAGAGGGCAAGGGCTACGAGTTCGTCAACGGCATCGTCGGCGGCGTGGTGCCGCGCGAGTACATCCCGGCCGTCGACAAGGGCGTCAAGGAAGCGCTCGAGGGCGGCGTGATCGCCGGCTACCCGGTCGTCGACGTCAAGGTCACGATCTTCGACGGTTCGTACCACGACGTCGACTCGAACGAAATGGCGTTCAAGATCGCGGGCTCGATGGCG
>JBBIVG010000356.1:0-3023 GCA_037439865.1 Nevskiaceae bacterium | reverse complement strand
AGGTCCTGCACCTGGTCACGGGTGAAGTCGGCGAGGTCGAGGAAGCGCTGCATGGGGAAGTAATCGGTGAGCAGGGGGGTAGGGGGTAGTGCGGGGAGCCGCGTCCGCGGCTCACTCGGGAAGCGAGGCCAGGGCGTCGCGAAGTTGCGCGACGTGCTGCTCCTCGAGCACGTACGGCGCCAGCACGCGGACCACGTTCGGGTCGGCACTGGTGCCGGTGAGGATGTCGCGCTCGAGCAGCTCGCGCTGCACGTCCTTCGCCGGCCGGCGCGTGCGCAGGCCCGCGAGCAGGCCCGCGCCCTGCACGGATTCGACCGGGCCGACGACGCAGGTCTCGCGCAGCTGCTGCGCGCGTGCGCGGACGTTGCCGAGCAGTCCCTCGGTCTCGATGATGTCGACGACGGCTTCGATCAATGCGCAGGCCATCGGCCCGCCGCCGAACGTCGTGCCGAGATCGTCGGTCTTGAGATGCGCCGCGACGTGGTCGGCCATCAGGACGGCCGAGCACGGGAAACCCGCGCCGAGCGCCTTGGCCGTCGTGATCAAGTCGGGAGCGATGCCGTGCATGTTCGCGGCGAACGGAAAACCCGTGCGCCCCATGCCGCACTGGACCTCGTCGCAGATGAGGAGCGCGCAGGTCTCCGCCGTGCGGGCGCGCAGCGCTGCGAGGAACGGTGCGCCGAGATCGACGGCGCCCGCCACGCCCTGCACCGGCTCCACGATGACGGCCGCCGTGTCGGCGCCGACGGCGCGGGTGATCGCGTCGAGATCGCCGCGCGGGATGAACTCGACATCGAACGGAGCCTGGGGAAAGCCATACCACTTCTCCGCAGCGCCCCAGGTGACGGCGCCGGCCGCCGCGGTGCGCCCGTGGAAACTGCCCTCGATCGCGACGACCTTGCGCCGGCCGGTGATCCTGAGCGCCAGCTTCAGTGCGTTCTCGTTCGCCTCGGCGCCCGTGTTCACGAAGAACACGGTGTTGAGCCCGAGCCCGGCGAAGTGCGACAGGCGCATGGCAGCGCGCGAGCGCACCTCGAGAGGCACGGCATTGCTCTGGAACAGCAGCGACTTCGCCTGCGCCTCGAGCGCCGCGAGCCAGCGGGGATGCGAGTAGCCGAGCGCGGCGACCGCGTGCCCGCCGTACAGATCGAGGATGCGGCGGCCGTCGCGCGCATGGAGGTGGACGCCCGACGCGCCGACCACGTCGAGCGGCCACTGGGCGTAGACGGGCGCGAGATGGTCGGCGGTCACGTCCATCCGGGTGCCGGCAGCATGAGGCCTGCCGTCTCCTCGTATCCGAGCATGCGATTCATCCACTGCACGGCGCCGCCCGCCGCGCCCTTCGTCAGGTTGTCGATCGCGCACATCACGGCGACGCTGCGCCCATGGGCGACGCCGGCCAGCTGTGCGAAGTTGCTGGCCACGACGTCCTTCACGCGCGGCGGCTCGCCGCCGATGCGGACGAAGACCGACTGGTCGTAGTACTCGCGCAGCGCGGCCGTGAGTTCGTGGCTCGTGACCGGGTCGCGTGCGATCGCCTGCACGGTGACGTGGATGCCGCGCGCGAACGGCCCCGAGTGCGGTACGAAGTTGAACTCCGCCTCGACGCCGGCAGCGGCGCGCGCCAGCGCCGTGATCTCCGGCGTGTGGCGATGGGTCAGCGCGTTATAGGCGTACAGGTCACTGTGCCGTTGCGGGTGATGCGTGCCGGTGGTCGGCTGGCGGCCCGATCCCGTGCTGCCGGTGATGCCGCTCACGAACAGCCGCGGCTCCGCGAGGCCGAGCGACAGCAGCGGGACGCTCGCGAGCAGGACGGCGGTGGCGAAGCAGCCGGGATGCGCGACGTGCGGCGTCTGCAGCGCATTCAGGTGCTCAGGTACGGCACAGGTGAAGTCCTTGATGCGCGCCGGCGCTCCGTGCGCATGCTTGTACACCGCCCCATACGCTTGCGCCGACGGATAGCGGAAGTCGGCCGAGATGTCCACGACGCGCGGTTTCGTGCCCGCCTGCTCCGCTGCGGACAGCAGCTTGTCGATCAGGCCCGCCGACACGCCGTGGGGCGCCGCGGAGAACACGGCCGTCACGGGATTGGCGGCAACGTACTCGAGCACTTCGTCGTGGCCCGCGAACCGCAGGTGCGGCAGCACCGGCTGCAGGTGGCGGAAGAACTGCGCGACGGGTTCGTCCGGCTGGCTGTCGGACGCGACGGCAGCCAGGTCGAGGTAGGGGTGGGCGGCGACGAGCCGCAGCAGCTCGCCGGCCACATAGCCGGTGCCGCCGAGCACGATCGCGGGGACGCGTGCCGTCATTCGGAAACCGCCCTGGAAAACTGCGCCCCGAGGCCGAGGCTGTCGATGATGTGGTCGCCGAGCGCCGCGCCGGATGACATCGCGTTCAGGGCGCGCACTCCCATCTGCTCCTCGATGATCTTCACGCCGACGGCGTTGTCGGTGGCCGGGCCCGTGACGGCGCACGGCTCGATGTCGAATCGCTCACGCAGCAGCTTGACGCCGCCCCACGCAGCGACCGGGTCGTTGGCCGAGAGGATCACGGCCGACAGCGCCTTGCGGATGTCCTCGGCGGCGAGGATGGCCTCGACGCCGTATGCGCCGAGGATGCCGTCGCCGAGTTCGAAGACCACGACGTCGGGCCGGCCCTGCGTCATTTCGCTCAGCATGGTGCGCGTGAGCGCCGGGCCGGAGGTCGCCGTGGTCGTGACGATGCCCAGGTCGGTGAAGATCATGCTGCGCCGCGCGCCCGAGTCCTCCATCGCGAGGATGTCACGCCGGAGCGACACGCCCGTCGCCTTGAACGCGTGCACCGACAGCCCGCGGTGACGCATGCGGCTGACGATTGCGCAGGCGGCCGCCGTCTTGCCGGCCTCCATGCAGGTGCCCGCGAGCGCGACCACGGGGACGCCGTGCGTCTCGAGGGAGGCTGCGTAGTCGAGGCGCCGGTGGCCGACTTTCGCCGGCACGCCGATGCGCTCGCCGAGGAACGGGAACTGCAGCACGCAGCCGAGC
>JBBIVG010000355.1:0-3026 GCA_037439865.1 Nevskiaceae bacterium | reverse complement strand
TCCATCTTGCCGGCCTCGATCTTCGAGTCGTCGAGGATGTCGTTGATGATCTGCATCATCGTCTCGGCGGCCGCGCGCATCGAGTCCACGTAGCGGCGCTGCCGCTTGTCGAGGTCCGTGCCGGCGAGGAGCTCGGCCATGCCAAGCACGCCGTTCATCGGCGTGCGGATCTCGTGGCTCATGTTCGCGAGGAACTCATCCTTCGATCGCGTCAGGGCTTCCGCCCGGCGCAGCCTCAGCTCGAGATCCTTGGTGCGCTCGAGGATCTGCTGCCGCGACGAATCGCGGACGGTGCGCAGGTTCCGCTCGTATTCGGCCAGCCGGTCGGCGAGGGCGTCGAAGTTGCTCGCGAGCTCGGTCAGCTCGTTCCTGCGCCGCGACGGCGCGGGCGACGGCTGCGCGTCCGGGCCCGTGCGGACCCGGGTGGCGTCCGCCAGCTGCGCCAGCGGCTCGACGACCTGCCGCTTCAGCGAGTTGGCGGCGAGCAGCGCGAGCAGGCAGCCAATGAGCAGCACGACTGGCGCCTGCTCGAGGCGCCGCGTTGCGGCGCTCCACACGAGCGTGTTGTCGAGCGAGAGGGCGAGCGTGCCCGTCAGCTTGGAGGTGACCTGGACCGGGTACTCGACGTAGATGGGCTCGA
The DNA here is from genome assembly GCA_037439865.1 of Nevskiaceae bacterium. Lineage (GTDB taxonomy): Bacteria > Pseudomonadota > Gammaproteobacteria > Steroidobacterales > Steroidobacteraceae > RPQJ01. The sequence continues at coordinate 2,386 of JBBIVG010000355.1, read as the reverse complement.
GCGACAAGAGTTCCATCGCCCGGTGCAGGGCGCCGTTGTCCCGCGCAAGGCCCGTGCTGCCTGGCGACGACGCAGCCCCGCTTCGGGACCGGCTTTCGCCGCCGCGTGCGAAGCGTTCCAGCACGACACCGGACGGCGAGCGCAGTTCAGCAGCGACGAACTCGGGGTGTTCTGCGAGGCTGCCGAGCGAGCCATGTATGCCCGAACCGGCGATGCGCGTGGCGATGGCAGACGGCATGCGCTCGGCAGCCCGCAAGAGGTCGCGATGGGCGAGCCATGCGTCGGACAGGCCGACGACCAGCTGCACGGCCATCAGCGCGACGGTGACGGCCGCGATGGCCGTGATGCGGAACTGCGTTGCGAGCGACAGCGACTCGAAAAGCTCGCGGAAACTGCGCGGCGTACGCTTGAGCGTCCGCGTGTCCCGCGCAGTTGCGGCACCACCGGCGGGTGCCGTCGGCGCGCCGTCGGGGGCAGCATGTCTGGAACTCGACTTCTTGCGAGCCACTGGCCTGGGTACCTGTTGCTTCCGGTCGGTGAGCTACCGGCCGGAGCGTACGCGCCCAGGTGACATAAGCGGAATTAACAGATTGCGGAACTGTGAGCCGGCGCAAGATCCTGCGCCGGAAATCCGGTGCCAGGCACCGGATGTCGGCTAGCGCACGCCGATGCGCTGCACCAGTTCCTGGAAACGCGGGTCGGCGCGGAGCGGCTCGTAGCCCGGGTCGAGATGGAGGTAGATCAGTCCCGCGGAGCGCGCCTGGTAAGCCCGCTCGAGGGCGTTGAGGGCCCGGTCGAAATCGCCAATGGCCGCGTGGCCCATCGCGAGGTACTCCGCCCGCACGTATTGCTGCCGCGACTCGGCTTCGAGGCGCGCGAGGATCTCTTCGGCTTCCTCGCGCCGTCCCAGTGCGGCGAGAGCGCGCACGATGAACGCGTCGTAGGATCGCACCGCCGTATCGAGGCTCTGCCCGCGCTGGAACCACTCGAGCGCCTGCTCCGCGTCACCCTTGGCCAGGTAGGCCGACCCGAGGAAGATGAAGCCGCGGCCATACTTCTCGTCGATCTCGAACGTCTCCATGGCCTGGGCGATGGCGGCGTCATAGTCGCGGGCATACAGGAGGAGGCGCGTCGCCCAGCCGAAATACTCCACTCGTAATGGATCGAGCTCGAGCGCCCGGCGCACCGCGGCGATCCCCTCCGGCAGGCGCGCCACGACGGGCAGGGCGGTTCCGAGGACCCAGTGCCCCTCCGCGTCATTCGGGCTCAGGCTGACGGCACGCTCGACGTAACGCACGCCCTCCGCGAACTTCCACTCGTGCCAGCAGAGCACCTTGCCGATCGAGATCATCGCGTCGGCCAGGTTCGGGTCACGCTGCAGGGCGCGCTCGGCGGCGGACTTGGCGCGGGGATACGCGTCGTCCGGGGCCACCCAGTCGTCCGCGAGGTCGCACCAGACGTCGGCGATGCCGGCATAGGCACGGGCAAATCCCGGGTCCTGCAGCAGCGCGTTCTGGAAGAGGTCGAATGCCTTGCGCAGCCCGACCTCGCTGAACTTGTTGAAGTGAAAGCGGCCCTTCAGATACGTCGTGTAGGCGTCGAGGTTCCTGGTCGGCGGCACGACCGCCGCGGCATCGGACACCAGGCGCAGCTTGAGCGCATCGACAATCGCGCGCGAGATCTCGTCCTGGACGGCGAAGATGTCCTCGAGCTGCCGGTCGTAGGTTTCCGACCAGAGCTGGTAGCCGTTCTCGACGTTTACGAGTTGGGCCGCGATGCGGATGCGATTGCCGACCTTGCGGACGCTGCCCTCGAGCAGCGTCGTCACGCCGAGCTTCTCGCCGATCTGCCGGACGTCCACGTCCTTCCTGCCCTTGAAGGCGAATGACGAGGAGCGCGAGGCGACGTGGATGCCGGGGACCTTCGACAGCGCGTTGATGATCTCCTCGGTCATGCCGTCGCTGAAATACTCGTTCTCGGGATCGGCACTGAGGTTCGCGAGCGGCAGCACCGCAATCGCAGTCGCCTTCTTCTGCTTCTTCGGGCTGCCGAGCTTCGACTCGAGAGCCTTGCAGAGTGAACGGAACCCAGTGCGCTCGCGATCTTCCTCCCAGCCGTCGAGGTCGGTGGTGTGAACCGCGCGGAAATCGAGCGGCAGGCGTGCGTTCTCGAACCGGACCGGGACGAGCACGCCCCGGTCGGCCGCGTCACGGGCCTCGCCACGCACCCAGCGCGACTCGACGGAATTCGAAGACCACACCACGACGAGCGCCCGCGCCTGCTCCCGGAAGTACTCCTCGGCCTCCTCGACGCCCGTCTTGCCCCAGGGCTCGATGCGGATGCCGAGCGGCCCGATGGCGCCGGCCACGTATGCCTGCTCGCGCGC
>JBBIVG010000354.1:0-3029 GCA_037439865.1 Nevskiaceae bacterium | reverse complement strand
CTGAACTCGAGATCTACGCCGACGACGTACAGTGCAGCCATGGCGCCACGACGGGCCAGCTCGACCCGTCCGCCCTCTTCTACCTGCGCTCGCGCGGGCTCGACGAGCGCCAGGCGCGCAGCGCGCTCACGCGGGCCTTCGCCGGCGCCGTGCTGTCGCGGATGGACCTCGCGCCGTACGCCGGCGCAGTGCATTCGATCCTGGACGCAAGGCTCGAGCGCCTGCTGGAGACGAGCACATGAGCGCCGCGACGGCCGTCCCGGTCGCGCCCGCTGGGTCCCTCGACGTGCTGGCGATCCGCCGCGATTTCCCCGTGCTCGCGCAGCGCGTGCACGGCAAGCCGCTCTGCTACCTCGACAACGCGGCATCCAGCCAGCGCCCGCAGTGCGTCATCGATGCCATCTCGGACTATTACGAGACCAGCCACGCCAACGTCCACCGTGGCGTGCACGCGCTGAGCCAGAAGGCGACCGACCTGTTCGAGGGGGCGCGCGAGAAGGTCCGCCGGTTCATCGGCGCGCGCTCCACCCGCGAGATCGTCTTCGTCCGCGGCACGACCGAGGCCATCAACCTCGTCGCGCAGAGCCATGCGCGCCCGCGATTGCAGAGCGGCGACGAGATCCTCATCTCGTGGCTCGAGCACCACGCCAACATCGTTCCCTGGCAGATGGTCTGCCAGCAGACGGGGGCATCCCTGAAGGTCGTCCCAATAACGCGTTCCGGGGAACTCGACTTCGACGCGTTCCGCTCCCTGCTGACCGACCGCACCCGCCTCCTCGCCCTGACTCACGTCTCGAACGCGCTCGGGACGATCGTCCCCGTCGAACGGTTCATCGCCGAAGCGAAGCGTCGCGGTGTCCCGGTCCTGCTCGACGGCGCGCAGGCGGCACCGCACCTCGAGGTGGACGTGCAGGCGATCGGCTGCGATTTCTACGCCTTCTCGGGGCACAAGATGTGCGGCCCGACCGGCATCGGCGTGCTCTACGGCCGCGAATCACTGCTTGCCGCCATGCCGCCGTGGCAGGGTGGCGGCGACATGATCCTGGAAGTGACCTTCGAGCGAACGACCTACAACGACCTGCCGTACAAGTTCGAGGCCGGCACGCCCCACATTGCCGGCGCGATCGGGCTCGGGGCGGCCATCGATTACCTCGAGACACTGGGTCTCGAGAGCATCGCGGCGGCCGAGCACGATCTTCTCGAGTACGCGACGGCGCGGCTGGCGGAGATTCCCGGCCTCGAGATCATCGGCACGGCGCCCCACAAGGCTGCGGTCGTGTCCTTCACGCTGCGCGGGGTGCACCCGCACGACATCGGCACGATCCTCGACACGGAGGGCGTCGCCATCCGCACCGGTCACCACTGCGCGATGCCGGTCATGGACTTCTACGGTGTCCCGGCCACGGCGCGCGCCTCCTTCGCCTTCTACAACACGCGTGACGAGGTCGATCGACTGGTCTCGGCACTGCACGTCGCGCGGGAGATGCTCGGCTGATGGACCTGAACGACCTCTATCGCGACGTCATCATCGACCACAACCGCAATCCGCGGAATTTCCGGCCGATGCCGGACGCCGATCGTCACGCCGAAGGTTTCAATCCCTTGTGCGGCGACCGCCTGACCCTGTTCGTCAAGCTCGACGGCGACAGGATCAGCGACGTATCGTTCCAGGGCAGCGGCTGCGCCATCTCGGTCGCCTCCGCTTCCCTGCTGACCGAGAGCGTCAAGGGCAGGACCGTCCCCGAGGCGGAGCGCCTGTTCGCAACGATGCACGCCCTGCTGACCCAGGACGACTCGCCGACCGACGTCCCGTCGCTCGGCAAGCTCGCCGCCCTCTCGGGCGTGCGCGAGTTCCCGGCGCGCGTGAAGTGCGCGAGCCTGTGCTGGCACACGCTCGAGGCGGCGCTGCACCGGCAGTCCGAACCCGTGAAGACCGAGTGAACCCGAAGCGGAGTCCATCGTGTATCGAGCAGACAACGAACCGGTGACCCTGACGCGCGACGTGGACGCGATCATCGTGCCCGCGGGCGTCAACGTGAAGCTGCGCACCGGCCAGCAGGGTTTCATCACGCAGGCGCTCGGCGGGAGCTTCACCGTCTACGTCGAGGGCAACCTGTTCCGCATCGCCGGCAAGGACGCCGACGCGCTCGGCAAGGAAGCGGGCGACGTGCCGCAGCTGCCGCCGAACGCGAGCGACGAGGACGTACGCGAGCTCGCGTGGCAGCAGATGAAGACCTGCTACGACCCCGAGATCCCGATCAACGTGGTGGACCTCGGCCTCGTCTATTCCTGCGACGTCCAGTCCGAGCCGGACGGTCGCGTGGTATCGGTCACGATGACGCTGACGGCGCCGGGCTGTGGCATGGGCGACGTGCTCGTGCAGGACGTACGCGACAAGGTCGAGATCATCCCGACGGTGAAGCGCGCCGACGTCGAGCTCGTGTTCGACCCGCCGTGGGACCAGTCGATGATGTCCGAGGCCGCGCGACTGCAGACGGGGATGATGTGAACTGGGTCCGCGTTGCGCCCGCCGCCTCGATTCCGCCCGGCGACTACGCCACGGCGGAAGTGGACGGCGCGTTCGTCGCGGTGTTCAACGTGCACGGCGAGTTCCTCGCGATCGAGGACGTCTGCACCCATGACGGCGGCGGCCTCGCCGGCGGCCAGGTCGAAGGCGAGCAGGTCATCTGTCCGCGGCACGGCGCGCGCTTCTGCCTGCGCACGGGCGCGGCACTCTCGCCTCCCGCCTACGAGCCCGTGCGTCACTACGAGACCCGCGTCGTGGACGGCGTGGTCGAAGTGCAGGACGAATGAAGCGGCTCACGCTCGTGCGGCACGCAAAGTCGGACTGGTCGCTGCCCGGCCAGCAGGACTGGGACCGCGCCCTGAATAAGCGCGGCCAGCGCGATGCACCCGAGATGGCGCGCCGGTTGCGTGCGCGGAAGCTCAAGCCCGACCTGATACTGACGAGTCCTGCGGTCCGGGCGCTCGCGACGGCCACGATAATGGCGCGCGAACTCAAGGTCTCG
>JBBIVG010000353.1:0-3037 GCA_037439865.1 Nevskiaceae bacterium | reverse complement strand
CGACCGACTACGACTGGCGCGGCATCACGCAGACCGCCAACGGTCCGGCGCTGCAGGGCAGTCTCGACTATTCGTCCGACATGGGCCTGTACCTCGGCACGTGGGCGAGCAACGTCGATTTCGGCAGCGGCGACCCGAACATCGAGATCGACATGTACGGCGGCTGGCGCGGGGGCGAGGAGTTCCCGTGGGACGTCGGCATCGTCTATTACACCTACCCGGGCGCCAGCTCGGGCAACTTCCCCGAGATCTACGGGAGCCTCGGCTGGAAGTGGTTCACGGCCAAGGTCTCCTACTCGTGGGACTTCGCGGGCGCCGGCCAGAACGCGATGTACTACGAGGGCAACGCCGCCTATGACCTGCCGCACGATTTCGGGCTGACGGCTCACCTCGGCTACAGCGACGGCGACGGCATCAAGGTCTACGGCGGTGACAGCAGCTACATGGACTGGTCGGCCGGCGTGACTTACACGTGGGGCCACTTCGACTTCGCGCTCAAGTGGGTCGACGGCAGCGACATGAAGGCGCTGAACAACGCGCCCGATGACATTTCCAGCAGCGACGCGCGCGCGATCTTCTCGGTCTCGACGACGTTCCCCTGGAAGTCCGAAGGCGAGTGACGGCCGCCCAGGCGCCCGCCTGATCGCTGGCTGACAGCAGAACGCCCGGCCCCCGCGAGGTGGCCGGGCGTTTTTGATTTCGCCAGCCGCCAGCCGCTGATCACGATCCGCCCGGACCGTGGCCGGCCTGCTTTCAGGGCGTCTCCTTCAGCACCTCGGCCAGCTTTCCGAACAACTCGTCGACGTGGCTCTTCTCGATGATGAGCGGCGGCGACAGCGCGATGATGTCGCCCGTGACGCGGATCAGGATGCCCTTCTCGAACGCGCGCACGAATGCGTCGAAGGCGCGGGCACCCGGCTTTCCCGGGATGGACTCGAGCTCCACGGCGCCGATCAGCCCGAGGTTGCGCAGGTCGATCACGTGCGGCAGGCCCTTGAGCGAGTGCACGGCATCGGCCCAGTAGCCGGCCATGTCCTGCGCACGCGTGAGCAGGCCCTCGCGCTGGTAGATCTCCTGGGTCGCGATGCCGGCCGCGCAGGCGACGGGATGCGCCGAGTAGGTGTAGCCGTGGAAGAGCTCGATCGCATTGTCGGGCCCCTGCATGAACGCGTCGTAGATTTCCCTGCGTGCGGCGACGGCACCCATCGGTACCGCGCCGTTCGTCAGGCCCTTCGCCATGGTGATCAGGTCCGGCATCACCTCGAAGCGCTGCGCCGCGAACGGCGTGCCGAGGCGGCCGAAGCCCGTGATCACCTCGTCGAAGATCAGCAGGATGCCGTGCTTCGTGCAGATCTCACGCAGCCGCTTGAGGTAGCCCTGCGGCGGGATGAGCACACCGGTCGATCCCGCCACCGGCTCCACGATCACCGCTGCGATGTTGCTCGCGTCGTGCAGCGCGACGATGCGCTCGAGGTCGTCCGCGAGGTGGGCGCCCCACGCCGGTTCGCCGCGCGTGTAGGCATTGTGCGCGAGGTCGTGCGTGTGCGGTAGGTGATCCACGCCCGGCAGCTGCGCGCCGAAGAACTTGCGATTGTTCACCATGCCGCCGACCGAAATGCCGCCGAAGCCGACGCCGTGATAGCCGCGCTCGCGGCCGATCAGGCGGGTGCGGGTACCTTCTCCGCGCACGCGGTGATAGGCGAGCGCGATCTTGAGCGCCGTGTCCACCGACTCCGACCCCGAGTTCGTGAAGAACACGTGGTCGAGTCCCGCGGGCAGCCAGCGCACGACCTCGTTCGCGAGCTTGAACGCGCCCGGGTGTCCCATCTGGAACGGCGGCGCGTATTCCATCTCGGCGACCTGCCGGCTCACGGCCTCCGCGATTTCCTTGCGCCCGTGCCCTGCGTTGACGCACCAGAGCCCCGCGACGCCGTCCAGGATCGGACGGCCCTCGGGCGTCCAGTAGTGCATTCCCGACGCCTTCGCGAGCAGCCGCGGCTTCGACTTGAACTGGCGGTTGGCCGTGAACGGCATCCAGAACGCTTCGAGCTCGGCACGGTCGAACTGGGACTGGGCGGACATGGCTGGACTCGGAAGGGAGGGAGAGCCTCGGATGATAAGAAAAATTGACACCCGGCTCAAACGACGCGGAAACTTCCGTCACTTACGCGCCCCGTGTGCAGGATATTGAACACCCCGTGGCTGGCATGACCCTCGACGTCGGCGCCCACCTGCGCGCCGTCCGCACCATGTATGGCCTTTCGCAGCGCGAGCTCGCCAAGCGCGCCGGCGTGACGAACGGCCTGATCTCGCTGATCGAGCAGAACCGAGTCAGCCCTTCGGTGAGCTCGCTCAAAAAGGTGCTCGACGGCATCCCGATGTCGCTCGCCGAGTTCTTCACGCTCGACCTCTCGACGAGCCCCCAGGTCTTCTACAAGGGGGACGAGCTCACGGACCTCGGCGACCGCAGCGTGTCGCTGCGCCTCGTCGCCGCGCGGCGCCCGAATCGCGCCATGTCGGTCATGCACGAGCGATACGCACCGGGCGCCGATACGGGCGCGGACATGCTGAGGCATGAAGGCGAGGAGGGTGGTGTGGTCGTGCGCGGCCGGATCGAGCTCACGGTCGGCGGCGAAACGCGCGTCCTGGGACCCGGCGACGCCTATTACTTCACGAGTGCGATTCCGCACCGTTTCCGAAACGCTGGCCACGAGCCGTGCGAGATCATCTCCGCGAGCACGCCGCCGACCTTCTGAGGAATCCCATGAGCAATACGACCCCGAACTGGCACGAGCGGGCGCGTTCGCTCGCGATCGAGGGCCGCGCCTTCGTCGACGGCAAGTACGTCGCCGCGGCGTCCGGAGCGACGTTCGACTGCATGAGCCCCGTGGACGGCCGCTTACTCGCGCGCGTCGCCTCGACCGATTCGGCCGACGCGGACCTTGCCGTCGCCGCGGCACGGCGTGCGTTCGAGAGCGGCGTCTGGTCGCGGCAGTCGCCCCGCGACCGCAAGAAAGTCCTGCTGCGTTTCGCCGAA
>JBBIVG010000352.1:0-3048 GCA_037439865.1 Nevskiaceae bacterium | reverse complement strand
TGCAGTGGCCCGGGCCGGGCGAGCCCATCTGGCTCACCGGGCCGGCCGAGACGGCCTTCGAGGGCCAGGTGGACATCTGAGATCGCGCAAGGGAGAGGACCATGAACAAGCAGCCGATTCGCGGGACCGAGCCGGGTTCCCTCGCCGAGGAGCAGATCGGCGAGTACCTCGTTGCGCATCCGGAGTTCTTCGAGCGCCACCCGGGCGTGCTCGCGAGGCTGAGGCTGCCGCACCAGCGCGGCAGTGCCGCGGTCTCGCTCGTCGAACGACAGGTGCTGGTGCTGCGCGAGAAGCACGCGACCCTCGAGCAGAAGCTGCAGGAACTGATCGAGAACGGCCGCTCGAATGACGCGATCACGGACCGCGTGCACCGGCTCACGCGCCGGCTGCTGCGCGCCCGCGACTTCGCCGCGTCGATCAGCGCCGTGGAAACATCGCTGCGCGAGGACTTCGGCGCGTCGCGCTGGCTCGTGCTGCTCACCGACCCCGCGCTCCCCGGCCTCGCCGGGTACCAGAACCCGCACGTGCGCGTGGTGCCGCGCGGCAGCGCCGAGTTGAAGATCTTCGAGACGTTCTTCGAATCCGCGCGGCCCCGCAGCGGACAGATCCGCGACACGCAGCGCGACTATCTCTTCGGGACCGAGGGCGGGCCGGTGGGCTCGACGGTGCTGATCCCGCTGGGTGAGAAAGCGTCGCTCGGCCTCCTGGCCGTCGCGAGCCACGACACGGAGCGCTACCTGCCGACGATGAGCACCGACTATCTGGTGCGCATCGGCGACGTCGTCACCGAGGCGATCACGGCCCGCAACGCATGAGCGACGCGCTCGCAGGCGGGGTGACCCGCTTCCTGCAGAGCCTGCGCATCGAACGAAGGCTGTCGCCGCACACCGAATCGGCCTACGCGCGCGACCTCGAGTCGCTGCTCGAGTACTGCGCGACCCAGGGCATCGGCCGCTGGGACGCGCTCGACCCCCAGCACGTCCGCAGCTTCGCCGCGCAGTGCCATCGCCGCGGGCTGTCGCCCCGCAGCGTGCAGCGCCGGCTTTCGGCCGTCCGCAGCCTGTTCCGCTTCCTGATCCGCGAAGGGGAGTTGAAGCGCGATCCGGCCGCCGACGTCCAGGCCCCGAAGTCGCGCAAGCGCCTGCCCGTCACGCTCGATGCGGACACGATGGCGCGACTCCTCGAGTTCCGCACCGACGATCGCCTCGGGCTGCGCGACAAGGCGATCATGGAACTCTTCTATTCCTCCGGGCTGCGACTGGCGGAGCTGCTCGGCCTCGACCTCACGGACCTCGACCTCCGGGACCGCACCGTGCGCGTGCTCGGCAAGGGCCGCAAGGCGCGGATCGTGCCGGTCGGGAAGCACGCGGCCGAGGCCCTGTCGCGCTGGCTCACCGAGCGCACGACGCTCGCGGACATCGGCGAGCAGGCCGTCTTCGTGGGCGTGAACGGCCGCAGGCTCGGCCCGCGCATCGTGCAGCGGCGCATCGGGCAATGGGCGCGGCGCCAGGGGCTGCCCGAGCACGTGCATCCGCACATGTTCCGTCACTCCTTCGCCTCGCATCTCCTGGAGTCGTCCGGCGACCTGCGCGCGGTGCAGGAACTGCTGGGGCACGCCAACATCAGCACGACCCAGGTCTACACGCACCTTGATTTCCAGCACCTCGCCCGGATATACGACGCGGCCCATCCGCGGGCCCGGCGGAGAACCACGCCATGACGTCCTTCGATCCCCACGGCACGACCATCCTCTGCGTCCGGCGCGGGGGCCTCGTGGCCATGGGTGGTGACGGCCAGGTGACGATGGGCAATACGATCATGAAGGGCAACGCGCGCAAGGTGCGGCGCCTGCACGACGGCCAGGTGATCGCCGGTTTCGCTGGCGGCACCGCGGATGCGTTCACGCTCTTCGAGCGCTTCGAGGCCAAGCTGCAGCAGTACGGCAACCTGACGCGAGCGGCGATCGAGCTCGCGAAGGACTGGCGTTCGGACCGCAGCCTGCGTCGGCTCGAGGCGCTGCTCTGCGTGGCGGACGCTTCGCACTCCTTCATCATCTCGGGCAACGGCGACGTGATCGAACCCGAGCACGACCTCATGGCCGTGGGCTCGGGCGGCGCGTTCGCCCAGGCCGCTGCATTCGCCCTGCTGAACGACACGGAGCTCGACGCGCGCACGATCGTCGAGAAAGCGCTCGCCATCGCGGCGGACATCTGCATCTATACGAACCGCAACGTGACGATCGAGACCCTGGAGACAGCGAGTCGCGGTTCGTGATCACTGACCGCTGATCACTCACCGCTGCCCGCCCTTCCCATGTCTTCCATGACCCCCCGCGAGATCGTCCAGGAGCTCGACAAGCACATCGTCGGGCAGTCCGCCGCCAAGCGTGCGGTCGCGATTGCGTTGCGCAACCGCTGGCGCCGCATGCAGGTGGACGAGCGGCTGCGTGCCGAGATCACGCCGAAGAACATCCTGATGATCGGGCCGACCGGCGTCGGCAAGACCGAGATCGCTCGCCGTCTCGCACGCCTCGCGAACGCGCCCTTCGTGAAGGTCGAGGCGACGAAGTTCACCGAGGTCGGCTACGTCGGGCGCGAGGTGGACTCGATCATCAAGGACCTCGTGGACATCGCGGTCAAGATGACCCGGGAGCTCGAGACGGACAAGGTCCGCCACCGCGCGATGGACGCCGCCGAGGAGCGCGTCCTCGACGCCTTGCTGCCGCGGCCGCGTGCCGTGGGATTCGGCGCCGAGCCCGAGCCGCCGCGCGACGCCGACACGCGGCAGCGGTTCCGCAAGATGCTGCGCGAGGGCCAGCTCGACGACCGCGAGATCGAGGTCGAGCTCCGCGCCGTGCCGATGGGCGTCGAGATCATGGCTCCGCCCGGGATGGAGGAACTCTCGCAGCAGCTCGGCGGCCTGTTCTCGAGCCTCGGCGGCGACCGCACGCGAACCCGCAAGCGCAAGGTGCGCGAGGCGTTCAAGCTGCTGACCGAGGAAGAGGCGGCCAGGCTCGTCAACGAGGAGGAGCTGAAGGTCCAGGCGCTG
>JBBIVG010000351.1:0-3077 GCA_037439865.1 Nevskiaceae bacterium | reverse complement strand
ATCACGGGTCGCGTGGACGCCGCGGTCAAGGCATTCGAGAAGTCGCTGGCGATCGAGCCGTCGCGCAGCGCCCGCGCCAACATCGGCAACGTCTATTACTACCAGGGTCGCTTCGAGGAGGCCGTCCGGCAGTACGAAGCGGCCGAGGCCATCGCATCGTCCGACCACCTCGTGGTGGGTGGACTGGCCGACGCCATGTGGTTCTTGCCGCGCCGCCGAGCGGAGGCCGTCGAGCTCTACAGGCGCGCCGCGAAGCTCGCCGAGGGGGCGCTGAAGGTCAATCCTTCCGATGCCGTGGTCTGGGCGCAGCTCGCGTACTACAGCGGACGGGCGGGAGATCCGCGGACGGCGGCCCGCGCCGAGGCACGCGCCGAGGTCATGGGCGAGCAGGACATGTACGTCCAGTACTACCTGGCGCAGATCGCCGCGGATCGCCGCGATATCAGTGCGTCGCGCGCCGCGATGCAAAAGGCCGAGCAACTGGGCTACCCGCGCCGGCTCCTCGAGGCGGACCCGCTGTTGAAAACGCTGCTTCCGCCGCGTAAGAAGGCCTGATGCTGACCGACCGCTCGGGCCTCAGCCCGTTCGAGCGACTGCTGACGCTGTTCACCCGCGTGCGCCCCGGAGAGGGTCGCGGCGCGGCGCTGTTCATGCTGCACGCCTTCCTGCTGCTCTTCTCGTACCAGGTCGTGAAGGCGCTGCGCGAGGCATTCATGCTCGCGAAGTTCTCCGCCGAGGTTCGTGCATACGCCGTCGCGATCACGGCACTGGTGCTCATGATGCTCGTGCCCGTCTATGGCGCCGTGCGCCGCCGCCTCGACGGGGCGCGGCTGCTGCGCGCCGTGACGATCTTCTTCGCCGCAAACATGCTGGTCTTCGCCGCGGCAGCCTGGTCGGGAATGTCCATCGCGTTCGTGTTCTTCGTCTGGGTGAGCATCTACGGGGTGATGGTCGTCGCGCAGCTCTGGGCGTTCGCGGCGGACAGCTTCAACATCAAGAGCGGACAGCGATTGTTCCCGGTCATCATGGTGGGAGCGAATGTCGGGGCGCTGGTCGGCGCCAAGACGGCGCAGCTCACCGTTGCGGCGCTCACCCCCATCGGGCTCATGATTGCGTCCTCGCTCGTGCTTGTTGCCACGCTGTTTCTCGCCAGTCCCGAGAGGGCCGCCGTCCCGGAGGGCTCGCGCGCCATCGCCGCCGAGCACGGCAAGTCCGTGCCCAAGCTGCTTGGCGGCATCGGGCTCGTCCTGCGGGACCGCTACCTCCTGCTGATCGCGTTACTCGTCGTGGTGCTCAACTGGATCAACACGACGGGCGAATTCATCCTGGCCGATTTCGTACAGCGCGACGCCTCGGTGCGCTCCGTTGCAGGCGGCGGTGCAATTCCGGCGAGCGTGTTGATCGCCGAGTTCTACGGCAGCTTCCAGTTCTGGACGACGGTGGTCGGCCTGGCGATCCAGATGTTCCTCGTGGCGAGGATCTACCGGGCAGTCGGCGTCCGGGGCGCGCTCCTGATCCATCCGATGGTCGTGGCGACCGGCTACGGCCTGCTCGCGCTCTCGCCGCTGCTCGGCGGCTTCGTGCCCATCTTCACGCTCATCCGGTTCGTGAAGATCGCCGAGAACGCGACCGACTACTCGCTCATGAACACGACGCGGCAGGCGCTGTTCCTGCCCGTGGACCGGGATGCGAAGTACGAGGGCAAGACCGCGATCGACACCTTTTTCTGGCGCACCGGCGACCTGATCCAGGCGGGGGTCGTCTACCTCGGCCTCAACGTGCTCGGCTGGACGGCGCCGACGTTCGCGCTGCTCAATCTCGTGCTGGCGCTCGCGTGGATCGGCCTGGCAGTCGCCATCGGACGGGAGTTCGGTCGCAAGGCACAGCAGAACGTCATCAACGTCGCGCCCGAGGCCGGCAGGCCGATCGACGACGTGCTCTACGTGCCGGGCCGCCCGCTCGCGCACGTGGTCGGGGAGGATGCATTCTTCGATGCCGATCCCGGCGACGTGCTGCACCTCGTCGCGCGCCTGGAGGACGGCCGACAACTGCCGCCCTGGCTCAAGTTCGATCCCGGATCGCGGCGTTTCACCGGCGAGCCGCCGGCCGGCTGCTACGAGGAACTCCGGGTCACCGTGGTTGCGAGCGACGTGGATGGGCTCGAAGCCCGCAGCAGCTTCGTCATGCGCTGCTCGGTCGAGGTCCGCGGCTGAGCCGACCCGTCAGCGACTGGTGGCGGCACCCGATAGTGCGAGGATGCGGTCGCGGCGCTGCAGCAGTGCCTTGATCGCAGGATCATCCACGTAGTCCCCGATCGCTGCACGCAGCCGTGCGGCATCCAGCGCCCGCAGGCGGGCCTGCATCTCGGGCCCGGTCTTCGCCAGGGCGGCCGCCAGCGGCTTCGGGATCTCCGTGCCCGTGCCGAAGGCCGAGCCGTGGCCACTCAGGAAGAGCATCGCCGTGTCCGAGTCGTAGAGATAGCGATCGAGCGTCCGGCCGCGGTTGTCGATGAGCGAGTCGAAGGCGTAGGCGAGCTGGAACTGCGGGGGCAGCGCGCACCAGCCACCGGCCGGCATGTGCGGCGGCTGGGGCGGCGTCGGCAAGGGACGGCGCGCCGGCACTGCCTGCGGCTCTGCGGAGATTGCCTGGCAGACGAGGCCGGTCGTCGTGCCCTTCGCCGCGTTCTGGCGGTCCTGCTCGCTCACCCAGCCCGAGGGACGGCCCTGCAGGACGCCGCTCGCGCCGTCGTAATTGCGGGCGACCGTGGCCGGGACGAGGCCGAGGTCGAGCAGGCGGTCGAGCTTGTAGGCCGCGAGTTCGCGCTTCACGGTCTCCGCGGGAGCGGCCTCGAAGATGCCGTCCACGCTGCGCCCGTCGAGCGTCACGCGCACTTCGACGACGCCCGGGGCGCACGTCTCCGTCGCCTGCATGGTTCCTCGCGCGAGGATGCCCTCGACGTCTGCCTCGCCGATCGTCTGCGAACTCAGGTAGAGGGGCTCGGCCGGCACGACGGCGGGGGCCACCGTCGGATTGGCATACGCCACGCGCGAGCCGCTCGCGTCCGTGATGAGCGCGGC
>JBBIVG010000350.1:0-3080 GCA_037439865.1 Nevskiaceae bacterium | reverse complement strand
GGTCGCCCTTGCGGACGCTGGTCACGCCGGGCCCGACGTCCACCACGACGCCCGCGCCCTCGTGTCCGAAGATCACCGGGAACAGGCCTTCCGGGTCGGCGCCCGACCTCGTGAACTCGTCCGTGTGGCAGACGCCGGAGGCCTTGATCTCGACCAGGACTTCCCCAGCCCTCGGTCCGTCGAGGTCGAGCGTGACGACTTCGAGCGGTCGTCCGGCGGCGTAGGCAAGCGCGGCACGCGTCTTCATGATCCGATTTCTCCCCGGCGTCGAAAGTGCATTCAATACCAGAGACGGGCCGCTCGCGTAACATTCCGGCCGCGTGGGCGGTCCCGTTCCATGCCGGAACCGCTCGCAGGAGGCTGACGTGGCGCTCAAGATCGACCCCTGGTCATTTCCCGATCCCGTGATGGACCCGGAAGTCGAGGCCGCGGTCGGGACCCGGCTCGTCCTCGCGGGGGGCTGCTTCTGGTGCACCGAGGCCGTCTATCGCCAGATCGACGGCGTGACCGGCGTGCGCCCCGGATACGCGGGCGGGACGGCCGACTCCGCGAACTACCGGGACGTCTGCTCGGGCGACACCAACCACGCCGAGGCGATCGAGATCGTCTTCGATCCGGCCCGCGTCGGGGTCGGCCGGATCCTCAAGGTCTTCTTTTCGATAGCACACGACCCGACGCAGCGCGATCGGCAGGGAGCGGATGTCGGCCGCCAGTATCGTTCGGCGATCTTCTACGCAAACGAAGCGCAGCGGCGCATCGCGGAGGCCTACATCCGCCAGATCGACGCGGCGAGTCTTTTCGACGCACCCGTCGCAACGACGCTGGAACCGCTCGACCGCTTCTATGAGGCCGAGCCGTACCACCACGACTACGCGGCGCGAAACCCTGACCAACCCTACATCCGGGCCGTTTCGACGCCGAAGGTAGAGAAGCTTAGAAAGGCGTACGGACCCAAGGCGGCCGACACGTCGGCCGGGGGAGGGCGGCGGACATGACGGTAATCGACGGGACGACGCGCGCCCGGTCCCGGACCGGATTCGACCTGTCGCCACCATCCGACGAGGCGCGGAGCCAATTGGAGGCGTCGCTCGATGGGGAGGAGCGGCGCGTGCTGCTGCATCACGGGACGGAGGCGCCGTTCTGCGGCGCGTTCGTGGACACGAAGAAACCCGGCGTCTACTGTTGCCGGCTCTGCGGTCTACCCCTGTTCCGGGCCGGCGCGAAGTTCGAAAGCGGGACCGGCTGGCCGAGTTTCACCTCGCCGTTCGACGAGGAACACATGCGGCTCTTGCGCGACACGAGCTACGGCATGGTTCGTGTCGAGATCCGGTGTGCGCGGTGCGACAGCCACCAGGGGCACGTGTTCCCGGACGGCCCACCGCCCACCGGTCAGCGCTTCTGCATCAATTCGGTCTCGCTGTCGTTCGTGGCGGACGGCGAGCCTCTGCCTGATCCACTCGCGCGTGGCGAGTCCTCCATTCGGCTCAGTCCCGCGCAAGTCGAAAACGAACCGTGAGCGCGACGTCTCGCATGCGGGTCCTCGGCGTCCAGGTTGGCAAGGTCGCGCCCCTGCAGGTGGGCGACCGGGAGGTCATGAGCGGGATCCGCAAGCGAGCGGTGTCGGGAATCGTCGGGGTCACGTCGCTGGGGCTCGCAGGTGACGAGCAGGCGGACCTCACGGTGCACGGCGGTCTCGCGAAAGCCGTCTACGCCTATCCGGTCGAGCACTACGAGTACTGGCGTGTGCAACGCCGGGCGCTGGGCCTGGCGGACGATCTTCCATACGGAAGCATGGGCGAGAACCTGACGCTGACTGGCGTGCTCGAAGAGGCGCTCCACGTCGGGGACCTGCTGCGGCTCCCGCACTGTGTGCTGCGGGTCACCCAGCCGCGCAGCCCCTGCCACAAGTTCGTCGCGGCTTTCGGGGATCGCGAGGCGGGGCGCAAGATGATCCAGACGGGGTTCCGCGGCTTCTATCTCGCCGTGGATGCAGCCGGCCACGTCGAGGCCGGGCAGGAAATCGAGCTCGTCCCGGGTCCGCGGGAAACGAGGCTGGCGTCGCTGAAAGGCCGGACCGGCTGAATCATCGGCGGCGCGAAAGCGGCTCTTGACAGTCCACCGTCGCCGGCCGGAACCTCGTGGCGTGCCCCTATTCAGGCGACACGACGGCGACCTGGTGCGCGGACTCCCGGCGATGCGCCGGATCATGCCGTACCTCATGCGAACGCGCTCCGAGAGCATCGTCATGCACGACTCGGTGTATCGCATGCAGGCGGCGATGGCGTGGCTGAAGGACTACAACCGTTCCCACGCCGGGCGGGCGACGCTGTTCCACCTCTTCGCCTACGCCTGCGGGCAGGCGCTGCACGCACGCCCCGAGTTGAACCGCTTCGTCTCCGGTGGGCGGATCTACCAGCGTCGCGGCGTGCAGATCTCGTTCGTGGTCAAGCGCGAGATGAGCGACGAGGGCATCGGTACGACGGTCAAGGTCGAGGTAATTCGCGAGGAGCCATTCGCCGCGTTCGTCGAACGAACGACGCGCGTGGTCGAGGAAGGGCGGGGGCCGGACCGGGCGGTCGACAAGGAAACCTCGCTCGTCATGCGGCTTCCGGGTCCGGCCGTGAAACTGCTGGTGTCGGTTGCGCGTCGGCTCGATGCCTGGAACCTCTACCCACGCTTCATGACGCGAAACGACCCGATGTACGCGAGCCTGTTCCTTGCGAACCTCGGTTCCGCCGGCATCAGCGACGCGTACCACCACCTGTACGAGTACGGTACGGTCTCAATCTTCGGCACGATGTCGGCGATCCGCTCCATGCCATTCGTCGAGGGATCGGAGGTCATCGCCAGGCCGGGCCTCGCGGTCCGCTTCACATTCGACGAGCGGATTCACGACGCCTTCTACGCGGCGCGCTCGCTCGTGATCGTCAAGCGCATCCTGGAGGACCCGGTGGCGTACCTGGGCGCGCCTGGCGACAGCCCCGTGTTTGCACCGGGGGGGCGCCCGGACCTCGCCGATCCCGCGCCGTGAGGCCCTCGGAGCGTTTGACGGTCGTTGCGGCGCTCGCGCTGACGGCCCT
>JBBIVG010000349.1:0-3083 GCA_037439865.1 Nevskiaceae bacterium | reverse complement strand
ACGATTTCTGCTTGGCTGTGGATCCAAGAAAATCTTACCTCGGGCGGGAGACCAAGTAGATGAACAAGATCCTGGCGGCGGTGTCGTTCGCAGTCATGTCGATTCCGGCAGCCAACGCGGCTGCGATCAAGTTCTACACGGGCACCGGCGCTTCCGCAGCGGTAAACGGGGCAACGTACGTTTCGCCCACAACCCCTCTCAATTGCAACGGGAGCACGGACTACTGTGGCACGACGCTCCTGTACAACCTCGGTGGCGGGCTGAGTCTGACGGCAAGCGCGTCGGGTTCGGGTTCGACCGCGACGATCCAGGACGTCAGCCCGGCGAACGGCGGCCTCGGAGACAATGGTGCGTCCTATGGGGACAATACGGGCGGCACAAATGGTGCGGCGGCTCCCATCGAAGAGTTTGTGCGGATGGTGTTCAGCCAAAGCGTAAACCTGACGGGGTTCTTCTCGTTCTGGGATCACAACCTCCCCAACGGAACGAGCAGCGTCGTAAGCCTCAACGCCGTGAACTACAACTCCAACGGCAATAACTGGATCTCGACCAACCTGACGGGGACCACGTTCACGTTCAAGCGCGTTGCCGATGGCTACGGAAACGCGGACTACGGCACGTACGTGAGTGCCCTCAGGTACAGCACAGTTCCGGAGCCTGGCACGCTGGCATTGTTCGGTCTGGGACTCGCCGGTCTCGGTCTGAGCCGGAGACGCAGAGCGAACTGATCGTCCGTCCGTGCCATGAAACTCGAGGAGCCCGGCCAAGTGCCGGGCTTCTTGCTTTCATGTGGTGAGAAGTGGCGTCCCCACGGGGATTCGAACCCCGGTCGCAACCGTGAAAGGGTTGTGTCCTAGGCCTCTAGACGATGGGGACGCGGACGAGGCAGATCAGAAAAGTGGTGGAGCCAATCGGGATCGAACCGATGACCTCCTGCATGCCATGCAGGCGCTCTCCCAGCTGAGCTATGGCCCCACGGAAGGGCGCGAATTCTGGGGGACAACCGGCGGGAAGTCAAACGAACCAAGGGCTTAGCCGGGCCTAAGCCCTTCCCGCAACTGCGAGAACCGTCACAGGGCGGCTCACTTTCACCCGCTAGAGTGGCTGCAAGCGCGATGGTCGAGCTCGGCAGCCGCCGAGCCTCCCCTCGCAAGTGCAGGCTTTTCCTGAAAAAATGCAGCGGTTCACAGGGATGCGATCGGCGAGGGGAGGCTCATTCGTTCATGCGACGTCTCGCGTGTCGCCGGCGGCCCCCGCTCGAGCGCTGAGGTAGCGACTTGTCCATCCGCCTGTTCAGGATGTACGTGAAGGTCCCGGTCGTGCTTCTCGCACTGATCGAGGGCTCGCTGCTCTTTTTCGCTCCCTATTTCGCGGCCGCCCTGCGCTTCAACGGGGACGTCCCCAACTGGGCCACGCCGAGCGAGGGTCTGCACTTCACGGCGGGGATATTCGCGCTGGCCAGTTTGGTCTCGCTGTTCGCCGTCGGCCTGTACTCCACCCGCCAGCGCTCGAACGCCGCGGGCATCCTGGTCCGGGTGATCGCCGCGATCAGCACGGCCGTGATGTTCTCCGCCCTGGTCTATTTCTTCCTGCCGGACGTCGCGATGGGCCGCGGTCTCCTGGGGCTCACGGCGCTGGTCGCGGTCGGCGAGTGCTTCATCGTCCGCATCCTTTTCGACCGGATCGTGGACGAGAACATCTTCAAGCGACGCGTGCTCGTCTACGGCGCGGGCCGGCGGGCCGCGAGCCTGCTGGAACTCCGCCGCCGGTCGGACACGCGTGGCTTCCGGCTCGTGGCGTTCATCGCGGCGGAGGGCGACGCGGTCACACCGGCCGCCGCCGAGCGCCTCACGCCTCGCCCCGACGATCTCTTCCGCTGGTGCGTGGACAACCAGGTCGACGAGATCGTCGTCGCCATGGACGATCGCCGGCGCTCGTTCCCGATGCACGAGTTCCTCGAGTGCCGGCTGGCCGGCATCGACATCCTGGAACTGCCGAGCTTCCTCGAGCGCGAAACCGGCAAGGTGCGCCTCGACGTGCTGAACCCGAGCTGGATCATCTTCGGCGAGGGCTTCCGCGCGTCGCCGTTCCAGCGCGCCCTCGAGCGCGGTTTCGACGTGCTGGCGAGCCTGGGCCTGCTGGTCCTGGCGCTGCCGCTGATGCTGCTCGCGGTGATCGCCATCCGGCTCGAGGATGGCTGGAATGCGCCGGTGCTGTACCGCCAGCGGCGGGTGGGCCGCTACAGCGAGCCCTTCGACGTGCTCAAGTTCCGCAGCATGAGCGTGGATGCGGAGAAGGGCGAGGCGGTATGGGCGGTCAAGAACGATCCGCGCGTGACGACAGTGGGCGGCATCATCCGCAAGACGCGCATCGACGAGTTGCCGCAGCTCATCAACGTGCTGCGCGGTGACATGAGCTTCGTCGGGCCGCGGCCGTAGCGGCCGGAGTTCGTCGAGCGCCTCGAGCAGAAGATCCCATACTATCGCGAGCGCCACACGGTGAAGCCCGGGATCACCGGCTGGGCGCAGCTCTGCTATCCGTACGGCTCCTCCGAGAAGGACGCGCTCGAGAAACTGCAGTACGACCTGTACTACGTGAAGAACCGCAGCCTCATCTTCGACCTCGCGATCCTCGTGCAGACCGTGGAAGTCGTGCTGTGGGGGAAGGGAGCGCGGTGACGCTCTCGCTCGGCCTGGTGTCGTACGGGCTGGCGGCGCTCGGGTTCCTGCTGCTGACGTTGCTGCTCCTGACGAGCTGGGAGGGTCGTGCGCAGGGCGTGCGACTCATCCTCGCGTGCGCCGTGACCACACTGTGGGCCGCGCTGCTCGGGCTCGGCTCGCAGGTGCTGCTGGTGTCGGTTCCGCTGGTGCTTCTGGCCGAGTTCCTGCGCTACGGCGCGTGGTTCATTGCGCTCACGGGACTCACGAAGTCGGCCGGGATCGCGCAGGGCATTTCGCGCGTGGTACACGTCGTGTGGATCGGCGCGACGGCGCTCCTGTTCGCGACGCCGATGCTGATGCGGGCCGGGCTGCCCGCTCCGCAGCCGACGGCGGTGCTTGCCAATGCCGGGCTGCTGATGGCGC
>JBBIVG010000348.1:0-3103 GCA_037439865.1 Nevskiaceae bacterium | reverse complement strand
ACGACGTCGCTCGCCGGCTGCTTCGGCTGCCACATGTCGTTCCTCGACATCGACGAGCGCCTGTTCGCGCTGCTCGAGCGCGTCGAGTTCGACCGCTCGCCGCTCACCGACATCAAGCACTGCGGCCCCTGCGACATCGGCATCATCGAGGGCGGCATCTGCAACGCGGAGAACGTGCACGTGCTGCGCGAGTTCCGCGCCAACTGCAAGATCCTGGTCGCAATGGGCGCCTGCGCCGTGACGGGCGGGCTGCCCGCGCAACGCAACCACCTCGATCTCGGCCAGTGCCTGCAGGAGGTGTACCTCACGGACCCCAGCATCGGCCACGGCATGATCCCGAACGACCCGGAGTTGCCGCTGCCGCTCGACAAGGTTCACCCGCTGCACGAGGTCGTGAAGGTGGACTACTTCATTCCCGGGTGCCCGCCCTCAGGCGACGCGATCTGGAAGTTCCTGACCGATCTCATCGAAGGCCGGACCCCGCGGCTCGGGCACGGTCTCATCCAGTACGACTGAACGCCCCACCATGAGCACGCTACCTCTCGAGACGGCCGCACACGCGGAGCAGTTGCGGCGTGTCGTGATCGAACCCCTCTCGCGAGTGGAGGGTCACGGCAAGGTCACGCTGCTCATGGACGAGAGCGACCACGTCCAGCAGGCGCGACTGCACATCGTCGAGTTCCGCGCGTTCGAGAAGTTCATCCAGGGCCGCCCGTACTGGGAAGTGCCGGTGATGGTGCAGCGGCTCTGCGGCATCTGCCCGGTGAGCCACCATCTCGCGGCGTCCAAGGCGCTCGACCAGGTGGTCGGTGCGACGCAGCTCACGCCGACGGCGGAGAAGATCCGCCGCCTCATGCACTACGGGCAGATCCTGCAGTCGCACGCGCTGCATTTCTTCCACCTGTCCTCGCCGGACCTGCTGTTCGGCTTCGGTTCGGACGTTGCGCGCCGGAACATCGTCGGCGTCGCCCAGGCATATCCGGACGTCGCGAAGCAGGGCGTGCTGCTGCGCAAGTACGGGCAGGAAGTGATCCGCCACACCGCGGGCAAGCGCATCCACGGCACCGGTTCCGTGCCGGGCGGCGTCAACAAGAGCCTGACGGCGGCCGAGCGCGACGAGCTCAAGAAGGACATCTACCAGATGATCTCGTGGTGCCGCGACGCGGTGCGGCTTGTGCGGCAACTCTTCGAGCAGGACCTCGAGACCTATCGCAGCTTCGGCACGTTCGAGGCGCGCACGCTGAGCCTCGTGCGGGCGGACGGCGCACTCGACCTTTATCACGGCGGTCTTCGTGCGCGCGACGCGGACGGCCAGACGATCTTCGACCACGTGGACTACGGCCGCTACTGGGAGCAGATCTCCGAGGAAGTGAAGGCGTGGTCGTACATGAAGTTCCCGTTCCTGCGCGCGCTCGGCCCGGAGCAGGGCTGGTATCGCGTCGGCCCGCTGACCCGCGTCACGCGTTGCGACTTCATCCCGACGCCGCTGGCCGACCGCGAGCGCCGCGAGTTCCTCGCCTTCGACGAAGGCCGCGCCGCCCGGTCCACGCTCGGATTCCACTGGGCGCGCATGATCGAGATGCTGCACGCCGCGGAAGCGATCAAGGACCTGCTGCACGATGACGACCTGCTCGGCGACGATCTCATGGCGGGTGGGCCGCGGCAGGCTCGCGGCGTGGGCGTCATCGAGGCGCCGCGCGGCACGCTGATCCACCATTACCGCGTGGATGAGAACGACCAGGTGGTACGCGCGAACCTCATCGTCTCCACGACGCACAACAACCAGGCGATGAACACGGCGATCCGCGAGGTGGCGCGCAAGTACCTCGACGGCCGCAAGATTAGCGAGGGGCTGCTGAACCACATCGAGGTCGCGGTCCGTGCGTTCGACCCCTGCCTGTCCTGCGCGACGCACGCGATGGGCAAGATGCCCCTCTCGGTCCAGCTGGTGGACGCGGCGGGCGACGTCGTCGACACGCTGGTGCGCGGCTAGCCTTGGGCAAGCCGGCTCCCGTACTCGTGCTCGCCGTCGGCAACCCGAGCCGCGGCGACGACGCGCTCGGGCCGCTGCTTGCTGCGCGCGTCGAGGCGGCGGGTCTCGATGGTATTGAGATCATCACCGAGTTCCAGTTACAGGTGGAGAACGCGCTCGACCTCGAAGGACGCGAACTCGTGGTCTTCCTGGATGCGGGGACGGGCACCCGGGCGCCATTCGAGGTGCGCGAAGCCCGGCCCGAGTCCGAGTTCCTGCACACGTCGCACGCGCTGTCGCCCGAGGCCGTGCTCGCGACGTACGTGCGGGTGAAGGGCGAGATGCCGCCGCCGGCGCTCGTGCTGTGCGTGCGGGGCGAATCGTTCGAGCCGGGCGAGTCTCTCTCGCCAGCCGCGGCCGCCCACCTGGAGGTGGCGTGGGCCCAGCTCGGCGCGGTGCTGCCGAAGGGGTTGCCGGCGTTACGGGCAAAGCTCGTCGCCCTGGCCGACGCTGGTCCATGACGTCTCGAACGCCTGCCGGGATAATCTGGCCCATGACCACGACGACCACGCTGCCGCTGACGTCCTTCCGGGAGCTGCCCGAGCCGGAGATGCTGCGCGCGGCCCGCGATTTCCGCGAGCTGATGCAGCGGCGTCGCACGGTGCGCACGTTCGACTCGCGACCGGTGCCTCGGGAACTGATCGCGGATTGCATTGCCGCGGCGGGCACGGCGCCGAGCGGCGCGAACCAGCAGCCGTGGCATTTCGTCGCCGTGTCCGATCCCGGGGTGAAGCGCGAGATCCGACTGGCCGCCGAGAAGGAGGAGCGTCTCTTCTACGAGCAGCGCGCCACGGACGCGTGGCTCCGGGCCATCGCGCCCATGGAGACGGACTGGCAGAAGCCGTTCCTCGAGACGGCGCCGTGGCTCATCGCGATCTTCGTCCAGAAATGGGGGACGGCGCCCGACGGTTCGAAGGTCAAGCACTATTACCCGACGGAGTCCGTTGGAATCGCGACCGGCATCCTGATCACGGCGCTCCACGATGCGGGCCTCGCGACCCTCACGCACACGCCGAGTCCGATGGGCTTTCTGAACACGCTGCTCGACCGCCCGTCGAACGAGCGGCCGTT
>JBBIVG010000347.1:0-3148 GCA_037439865.1 Nevskiaceae bacterium | reverse complement strand
GACATCTGCGCCTGGTTGTAGAAGATGCGCCCGAAGTGCTCGCGATCCGGGAACACGTCGTCCTGCCGCGGCAGGAACGCTCCGCCCGAGTCCACGAGGTAGATGCACGGCAGGCGATTCTCGAGCGCCACCTCCTGCGCGCGCAGGTGCTTCTTGACCGTGATCGGGTAGTAGGTGCCCCCCTTGACCGTCGCGTCGTTGCCGACGATGACGCACTCGAGGCCACAGACGCGTCCGATTCCCGTCACGACGCCGCCCGAGGGGATCCAGTCGCCGTAGAGCTCGTGACCGGCCAGCTGGCCGATCTCGAGGAACGGCGAGCCGGGATCGAGCAACCGGTCGATCCGGTCGCGTACGAACATCTTGCCGCGACCCTCGTGCTGCTTGCGGGCGGACGACGATCCACCGTCCTTCACCTTCCCGACCAGTTCGCGCAACTCCTCGGCGAGACGACGGTTCACCTGCTCGTTGGCGGCAAACTCCTGGGAGGTCGGATTGGCGCGGGACTGGATGGCGCTCACGGTGAGGATCCTCCCGGCGCGGTCAACGGCGGGCCGCCGCGAGAATGCGCTCGGCCTGGCGGATGTGCGGTTTGTCGAGCATGCGGCCGTCGAGCGATAGCGCGCCCTTGCCCGGGGACGCGCGGAATGCGGCGAGCACGCGCTCGGCCCACTCGACCTCGACGGCGCTTGGGCTGAAAGCCGCATGGATCGGCGCGATCTGCGCCGGGTGGATGGCCATCTTGCCGACGAATCCCTGGCGCCTCGAGTCGCGCGCACGGCGCTCGATCGCCGCGGTGTCACGGATCTCCGTATCCACCGTGTCGATCGCAGCGACACCGGCGGCCGCGGCCGCGAGCAGGCACATCGAACGCGCGTAAGCGTAGGTGAAATCGAACTCGCCGTCGGGCGTCTTGTTGCCGAGCGCACCGACGTCGGCCGCGAGGTCCTCGGCTCCCCACGTGAGGCCGCGCACGCGGTCCGGGGGTTTCGCGAAGCTCGCCGCATTGAGCACGGCGCCTGCGCTCTCCGTGACGAGTGGAATCAGCCCCACGCTGCCCGCCGCCAGGCCACGGTGCGCCTCGAGCGACTCGATCCAGTGGCTCGCCCGATGCACGTCCCCGCCGTCGCGAGCCTTCGGCAGCATGATGCCGTCCGGTCGGCTGCCGATCACCGCCGACAGGTCCGGCAGCGCATCGTCCGTATCGACCGGGTTGATGCGCACCCAGAGCGGGACCGGCCGGTCGGCGTTCTCGAGGTAACGGGCGATCTCGACGCGCGCGTGCGGGCGCCGCTCCGGAACGACCGCGTCCTCGAGGTCGAAGATGACGGCGTCGGCGCCGCTCGCGGCGGCCTTGGCGAAGCGCTCCGGGCGATCCCCGGGGACGAACAGCATCGATCGCATCAGGCCACCGCCTTGCGCTTCATTAGCGCGCTGCGCTTGCAGGAACCCACTTCCTCGTTGCGCTGGTTGAAGCAGCGGTGCACGAACACGACGATGCCGCAGTCGGGCCGCGAGCGGCTCTCGCGCATCTCGTGCACCACGGTTTCCGTGCGCAGGGTGTCGCCCGGGTAGACGGGCTTCGGAAAGCGGACTTCGTCCCAGCCGAGGTTGGCGATGGTCGTGCCGAGCGTGGTGTCGGCGACGGACACGCCGACCATGAGCGCGAGCGTGAAGCAGCTGTTCACGATGCGGCTGCCGAACTCGGTGCCCTTCATGTACTCCTCGTCGAGGTGCAGGGCGGCCGGGTTGTGCGTGAGCGCGCTGAAGAGCAGGTTGTCCGACTCGGTCACCGTCCGGCGCAGCACGTGCTCGAAGCGCATGCCGACGCTGAACTCCTCGTAGTACAGCCCGCCCATCGCCATCGCCCGGCCCTCAGGTCGACGCCGCGAACAGCTCGCGGCCGATCAGCATGCGGCGGATCTCGCTCGTGCCCGCGCCGATCTCGTAGAGCTTGGCGTCGCGCAGGATGCGGCCGGCCGGGAAGTCGTTGATGTAGCCGTTGCCGCCGAGCGCCTGGATCGCCTGCAGCGCGACCTGCGTGGCCTGCTCCGAGGCGAGCAGGATGCAGCCCGCGGCGTCCATGCGCGTCGTGCGCCCCTCGTCGCAGGCCCTGGCGACCGCATACACGTACGCCCGGCACGAACTCGTGGCCGTGTACATGTCCGCGACCTTGCCCTGCATCAGCTGGAACTCGCCGATCGGCTGGCCGAACTGCTTGCGCTCGTGGAGGTACGGCAGCACGAGATCGAGGCTCGCACGCATCAGGCCGAGGGGACCGCCGGACAGCACGACGCGCTCGTAGTCGAGGCCGCTCATGAGGACCTTGGCCCCGCCGCCGACCGAGCCGAGCACGTTCTCCGCGGGCACCTCGCAGTCCTCGAAGACGAGTTCGCAGGTATCGGAGCCGCGCATGCCGAGCTTGTCGAGCTTCTGGGCCGTCGAGAATCCCTTGAACCCCTTCTCGATCAGGAAGGCGGTGACGCCCTTCGTGCCAAGCGCCGAGTCCACCGTCGCGTAGACGACGAGCAGGTCCGCGGTCGGTCCGTTCGTGATCCACATCTTGTTGCCGTTCAGCACGTAGCGGTCGCCCCGGCGCACCGCACGCAAGCGCATGCTCATCACGTCCGAACCGGCGCCGGTCTCGCTCATCGCGAGCGCACCGAGGTGCTCGCCGCTGATGAGCCTCGGCAGGTAACGCGCCTTCTGCTCCTCGGTGGCCCAGCGGCGGACCTGGTTGACGCACAGGTTGGAGTGCGCGCCGTACGAGAGACCGACCGAGCCCGACACGCGGCTGATCTCCTCCATCGCGACGACGTGCGCGACATAGCCGAGTCCGGCGCCGCCCCACTCCGGCTCCACCGTGATGCCGAGCAGGCCGAGCTCGCCGAGCCGCGGCCACAGCTCGCGCGGAAACCGGTTCGTGCGGTCGATCTCGTCGGCGCGCGGCGCCAGTTCCGACACCGCGAACGAGCGGACGGCCTCCCGCAGCATGCCGATGTCCTCGCCGAGCCCGAAATCGAAGCCCGACCAAGCATTAGGGATCATGGGGTTGCCTCCGAATTTATTGTCGCGGCAACTCTAGACACATTCACCTGGCCGGCGAAACGGAGAATCCATCGGGACTTTTTCCGTCATCCGACGGGAC
>JBBIVG010000346.1:0-3155 GCA_037439865.1 Nevskiaceae bacterium | reverse complement strand
TAGCGCACGAGGTCGGCGTTGATCGTGTGCTTGCCGATGATGTCCTTGTACTTGATCGGCTTGTCGGAGAGCCGGTACACGTTGTAGGGGACGTAGATCTCGCGCTTGCCGACGAGTTTCCAGTCGTAACGGTCCGGGGCGCCGTTGTAGGCGTCGACCTGGTCCGTGACCAGCATGCCTTCGGAGCCGTCGTTGATGCCGTCGTAGGCGAGGTCCGGGGCGCGGCGCACACGGCGGGCGCCGGCGTTGTAGATCCAGGCCGAACGCTGCTCGGCCACCTGGTCCACCGGCTCGTGCACGAGGAAGATCGTGCCCTTGAGCGTCGCGGGCTCGGTGAAGTAGCCGAGCGCGTAGAAGAGGCGGTTCGGCTCCGGGTCCTCCATGTTCTGCGCGTAGATGCGCTTCGAGGTGAAGCCGATCTTGTAGTAGTCGCCATTGCCGCGGACGGGGAAGGAATTGCCCGAACGGATCGCGCCGCCGCCGACGTAGCGGACGAGGTGGTTCCAGATGGCCTGCAGGCCGTTTTCCGGGATCGGGAACGGCGTCGTCGAGCCGCCGAGGTCCTTGAGTCCGAAGCCCTGCAGCGTGACCTTGCCCGCGCGCTCGATGACGTGGTCGGTGACTTCCTTCGGCAGCGCTGCCGTGCGCCGCGTCTGGTACACGTTCATGCGGAACTCAGGATACTTCTTCAGCAGGGCGACCTGGCCCGTGGTGAGCTTCGACTCGAACTGCGAAACGTTCGCGCCCGTGATGGTGAAGAGCGGCTTGTCGTTGGGGAACGGGTCGATGTAACCCTGCTCGCGCTTCCAGCCCGGCGGCGGCTGTGTCAGCCCGCCTTCCCACGCCGGGATCGTGCCTTCCTTGTTGCCCGCTCGCTCGGCGCCGATCGGCGTGAGGTCCTTGCCGAGCCGGGAGTAATCCGCCGCGATGATCGACGCGGCGGGAAACGTGGCCAGGACCACGAGCAGCAGAATGCGGGAGGGGAACGCGCGGGGCATCAGGATCTCCGTCTCGGGGCGGGCGTTTGTACGTGCTGGGCCTAGTTGTTCTGGACGAAGCCAAGTTCTCGGACCAGGTTCGCGTAGCGTGGATCGGCTCTCAGTGGTTCGAGGAGGGGATCGGCGTAGACCTGCCCCATCAACCCGGGGTCGCGCACGCGCTTCGCGGTCTCGAGCCATCGGAAGGCCGCGTCGTGGTCGCCAAGCGAAGTGCTGATCTCGGCGTACTGGTAGGCGGCCGCGTCACCGAGCAGCTTGCGCATGGCCTCCATTTCCGCGCGCGCCTGGTCGGCCTTGCCGGTCCTGGCGAAGGTCAATGCGCGGCCCGTCATGCGCTGCCACGGTATGCTCTCGCGGTCGAACTCTGCCAAGGCCTCGTCGGTGCGGCCCTGCATCAGCAGTACCCACCCGAGGCCAAAGTGCCCCGCGGTACGCTCCGGGGCGAGCGAGATCGCCCGGCGCGCGGCTCGCTCCGCGTCCTGGTACCGGCGGGCGAACAGCAGTGCGATTGACAGGTCCTGGTACGCCGCGGGCGAGATGGGGTCGAGTTCGATCGCTTTCTCCGCGGCCGCAATGGCAGTCTGGTTCCGGCCTCCGCTCAATTCGAAACTCGCGTATGCCCGCTGCACGTCGTAACTGCCCGGATTGAGCTCCAGCGCGCGCCTGACAGATGCGGTGGCAGCGGGAATGTCGAGGTCGACGGCCTGCTGCAAGTACGACAACGTCAGGTAACCGTCGGCCAGATCCGGCGCGAGTTCGATTGAACGTTTCGCGGCCTTGCGCGCCTCCGCAAAGCCGCTGTCGAACGGGACGTAGCCGTTCGATGCCAGCGGCAGCAGGGCGTCGGCCCGGCCGGCATGCGCTTTCGCATAGTTCGGGTCGAGCCGGATGGCTTCGTCGAATGCCGCGATCGCCTGGCGCAGGGTCGACTCGCCTTCACCCTGGTGTCGCAGGAACCGGCCGCGAAGGTAGGCCTCGTAGGCCTCGGACACCTTGGTGCCGCTGGTCTCGAGGGTCCGCCCTTCGCTTTTGAGCAACCGCACCTTCAGGGCATCCGCCACGGCCGCGGAGATCTCGTCCTGCACGGCGAAGATATCGTTCAGGTCCCGGTCGTAGGTCTGCGACCACAGGTGGGAGCTGTCGGAGGACCGGATGAGCTGCGTGGTGATGCGGACGCGGTTGCCCGACTTGCGCACGCTGCCTTCGAGCACGTGGTCGACGTTGAGGTCGTGTGCGACCTCGCTGATCCTCACCTCCTTGCCCTTGTAGGCGAACGACGAGGTCCGGGCGATGACCCGCAGCCCCGGAACGTTGGCGAGGACGTTCAGCAGCTCCTCCGTCAAACCGTCCGAGAAGTACTCGTTCGCCTTGTCGTCGCTCATGTTGACGAACGGCAGCACGGCAATCGACGCAACGGCATTGCCCGCCTCGGCGCCCGCCGCCGAATACCTGGCCCGGGAGCCTGCTGCGGCGGCCGCAGGCGTTGTCGAAGGCGCTTCGACTGAGGCCTGGCGATGGTTGATGAACCGGTCCGCCAGCAGCACGCCGATCGCAATGACGAGCAGGATGGCGATCAGGGCGTTGAGTTTCGTGGCCGTCTGGTGCGTGATCGACTCGTTTCGGTCGACCTCGTGTTCGCGCTTGAGGCCCTCGGGCGTCAGCTCGTAGACCCACGCGAACACCAGCGCCATCGGGAAGCCGAGCAGCAGCAGCCCGAGCAGGAGCTTGACGCCCCACGCAGGGACACCGAGCGCACCGAAGAGGAGATCACCGACCTGCAGCAGCACCCAGGCGGCGACCGCGTAGAACATCGCCACGCGGAAGACGTTGCGCCGCTTCAGCTCCCCCAGCAGGGACATGCTCCACCCGTGCCGCCGTGACCGTTCGCAAGGATGACCGGACCGGCGGGATTGTCAACGCACGGCGACGGGCCGGGATGCCCTCGCTACTCTTTGCGCCGGTGCTTCGCGCCGATCCGGCGGTACGCCTCCCGGAACGGGATGCCTTCCTTCGCCACCAGTTCGTTGGCCTCGGCAGCTGCGTGGATGTCGGGGTCCAGGCGTATGCGGTCGGGCCGGAAGCGCAACTGCGGGACCGCCGCGGCCATGATGTCGAGCGACTCGTGGCAGACGTCGAGCGAACGGAACAGGGGCGCCT
>JBBIVG010000345.1:0-3163 GCA_037439865.1 Nevskiaceae bacterium | reverse complement strand
GAGCACGCGATCGACCGCGCGCGCCGCGGGCCGGCGCCGGTAGGAGCGCTCGGCGTCGGCGTGATCGAGTCCGAGCACGTGGAACACCAGGGCTGCGGCATCGTCCAGCGCGCTGCCTGTGCCGTGCCCGAAGGCCAGCCCGGCGCGCTCGAATTCCTTCGCGCCGAACCCAATCAGGTCGGCGACGGTCGGCCGTTCGGGCGGGATCGAGCGGAGGTGTCGCGTGGCAGCCATGGGCACCGTGGTCGTTGTGGGATAATCGCCGTCCCGTCAGCCCGGACTCCTGCCCAGGACCTGATCATGGCCGCACGCTCCCTGAGGATAGGCGTTCTCGCGATTGTAGCGTTTGCCGGGGGCCTCATCCTTGCGCGTGCGCTCATGCCGACGCGCGTCGAGCTGCCGCCGACGGAACGCGCGAGCGTGCTGCCCGAGCCCCGGCCGCTGCCGGCGCTCACGCTCACGAGCCAGGACGGCCAGTCGCTCGCGTCCGATTTCTTCAAGGGCCACTGGACGTTCGTATTCTTCGGCTTCACCGCCTGCCCGGACATCTGCCCGACGACGCTTGCGACGCTGAAGCAGGTCACGCGGGCGCTCGCCGACCTGCCCGCAGCCGAGCAGCCTCGCGTGCTGCTCATCACGGTGGACCCGGAGCGCGACGACGCCGCGCGCCTGTCGGCGTACGTCAAGTTCTTCGACCCCTCCTTCCTCGGCGCGACGGGGTCCGCGCGGGACATTGCGGAAGCGGCCCAGGCGTTCGGCGTCCCCTACAGCAAGGTGAGCCTGCCCGACGGCGGCTACACGATGGACCACGGCTCGGGCCTGTTCGTCGTGGGACCCTCCGGCGGCATCGCGGCGTACTCGTCGGCGCCGCACGACGCGCCGACCATCGCACGCGACTTCCGGAAGATCGTGTCGTTCGTGGAGTCCCGGTCATGACGAACCCGGACGGCGGCGAGGACGCGGACGGCGCGGATCGGGCGTTCGCCGCCCTGCAGGACCTGCTGCCGAAGCACCTGCTCTCGCGGACGATGCACCGGCTCGCCCGCAGTACGCACCCGACCGTCCGCAACCTGGTCGTCCGCGCCATCCTGCGCGCCTACCCGATGATCGACATGCACGAAGCCGCGCAACCGGACCCGTTCGCGTACCCGTCGTTCAATGCCTTCTTCACGCGGGCGCTCCGCCCCGACGCCCGACCGGTCGCGGCGGGCGCGAACGTCATTGCCTCGCCGGTCGATGGCACGGTGAGCCAGCTCGGCACGATCGCGAACGGCCAGGTCTTCCAGGCCAAGGGCTCCCATTACACGACCCACGCCCTGCTAGCGGACGCGTCCTCGGCAACGCGGTTCGAGGGCGGGGCATTCGCCTGCATCTACCTCGCCCCCTACAACTACCACCGCATCCACATGCCGCTCGACGCACGGCTCACGGCCACGCGCTACGTGCCCGGAGATCTCTTCAGCGTGAACGCGGCGACCGTGCGCGCCGTGCCCGGTCTCTTTGCGCGCAATGAACGCGTGGTGTGCGAGTTCGACACCGCGCTCGGCCCGATGGCGATGGTGCTCGTCGGCGCCCTGTTCGTCGGAAGCATCGAGACCGTGTACGCCGGCGAGGTGAACCCGCCACCCGCGCGCGGCGGTGCCGTCCGCAGCCTGGACGTGGGCGTCGGCACCGGGTTCGCGAAGGGCGCGGAGATCGGCCGGTTCAACATGGGATCGACCGTGATCCTCCTGCTCGGCCATCGGACCGTGCGTTTCGCCGAGCACCTCGGCGCGGGCTCGACGCTACGCCTGGGCCAGTTGCTCGCGACGGCCGGATGAGCGGCGATACAGCATCGGACTGGGCGCCGACCGCGTCCTTCGACGTGCTTCGCCTGCGCGCGCGGCTGCTCGGGCGCGTGCGCGAGCACTTTGCGGCGACCGGCGCGCTCGAGGTGGAGACGCCGGTGATGGTGATCGCCGGCGTTACGGACGTTCACCTGGAATCGCTCGAGGTACACCGCGCCGACGGCAGTCGCGCGGGATTCCTGCACACGTCGCCGGAATACGCGATGAAGCGTCTCCTGGTCGCCGGCTCGCCGGACATCTACCAGGTCGCTCGCGTGTTTCGCGAAGGGGAGCGGGGCCGCCGCCACAACCCCGAATTCACCATGGTCGAGTGGTACCGTCTCGGCCTCGACCATCACGCGCTGATGGACGACGTCGAGCGCCTGCTCCGCACGCTCATCGACCCGCACCGGAGCGTCGGACCGACCCGCCGCGTGACCTACGCCGAAGCGTTCCTGGAGACGCTCGGCATCGACCCGCTCTCGACCACCACGGCGGAGCTGCGCTCCGCGATGGTCGCTCAAGGCGCGGACGTGCCCGATTCGGTCGCGCACGAACACGACGCACTGCTCGATCTCGCCATGGCCACGCTCGTCGCGGCTCGGTTTCCCGCCGATCGAATCACGTTCCTGTACGACTTTCCGGCGTCGCAGGCGGCTCTCGCGCAACTGCGCGGGCCCGTCGCATCGCGCTTCGAAGCCTTCTGGGGACCGCTCGAACTGGCGAACGGCTTTCACGAGCTTGGCGATGCCGCGGAACAGGCGTCGCGTTTCACGGCGGATCGCAGGGAACGTGCGCGCCTCGGGCGACCCGATCGCACGGCCGACCATCGTTTCCTCGCGGCGCTGGCGGCGGGCCTTCCGCCCTGCGCCGGCGTCGCGCTCGGTTTCGACCGCGTCGTCATGATCGCGTCGAACGCCGCGACGATCGACGAGGTCATCGCGTTCCCGGTCGAACGCGCCTGATCACCACGGCGGAGACGTACGCGATGCACAAGATCGAGCCCCCGGCGAGCGCCGACAAGGCCGCCCTGTACCGCGAACTGGAAGCGCAACTGCGCGCCCTGCTCGAGGGCGAACCCGACCTCGTCGCCTGCGCGGCGAACACGTCGTCGCTGATTTTCTGGAGCCTGCCGCAGCTGAACTGGGCGGGCTTCTACCTCGTCGAGGTGCGCTCGGGCGACCTGGTGCTGGGCCCGTTCCAGGGCAAGCCCGCGTGCGTACGCATCCGGGTGGGCCAGGGCGTGTGCGGCGCCGCGGCCGCCCGGCGCCGGACGGTCGTCGTGCCCGATGTCCACGCGTTCCCGGGCCACATCGCCTGTGACTCGGAATCCAACT
>JBBIVG010000344.1:0-3181 GCA_037439865.1 Nevskiaceae bacterium | reverse complement strand
CGGCCGGCGGCTGATGGGCGAGATCAACGTCGTGCCCTACATCGACGTGATGCTGGTGCTGCTCGTGATCTTCATGGTGACCGCGCCCATGCTGAGCCAGGGGATCAAGGTGGACCTGCCGAAGGCCGGCGCCGAGCCGATCGAGCCCGACAAGCTCGAGCCCCTCGTGCTCAGCATCGACCGGGAAGGCCGCATGTACGTGAACATCGGCGATCCGGACGCCCCCCAGACCGCCGACCGCATCCTCGAGATCGCCTCCGCGGCCATGCGGCGGGAACCTGAGCGTCCCGTGCTGGTCAAGGCAGATACGGCCGTCGCCTACGGCCGAGTCGTGGAGGGCATGGTCCTGTTGCAGCAGTCCGGCGCGAAGAAGGTCGGTTTCATCACCGAGCCGGTCGCGAACGAGCCGCGGACGCGCCCGCGCCCGCAGCCCTGAACGATGCCGGGGTTCGTCCGCGAGCACCTGCGGCCCCTCGTGGGGTCGGCCGGCCTGCACCTGGCACTGCTTGCGGTGCTGGCAGGCGCGGCGCTGCACTGGACGTCGAAGCAGCCACCCGTGCAACTCGCGATCCAGGGTGTAATCGTGGATGCGCGGAGCGTTCCGCAGTCGGTCGTTGGCGGCCGGGAACAGCCCGCCCCGGAACCCGTGCCGCAAACTGTCGCCCGGCCCCAACCCCCGCCGGAGCCTGTCAAGGCGCCAGACGCGGATGCGCTTGCTCGAGAGCGGGCGGCAGAAGAGGCAGCCGCGGCGCGCGAAAAGGTGGAGCGGGACGCCAAGGCCCGGGCCGAGGCCGACTCACGCGCGCGAGCGGAGGCCGAGAAGAAGTCGGCGGAAGAGCAGAAGCGCAAGCAAGCCGACGAGCAGGCCGCTCGCAGGAAGCAGGCCGAAGAAGAGGCCGAGCGCAAGAAGGCGGAAGCGGCCGAGGCCAGGCGCAAGAAGGAAGAAGAAGCCAAGGCGGCACAGGATGCGAAAGTGAAAGCCGAGCGCGAGGCGGACCTCAAGCGCCAGCTGGCCGCGGAAGAGGAGGGCGCGGCGGTCGCACGCTCGGGCGTGGTGGACGAGTATCGCGCCCTGCTGGTACAGACGATCGAGCGCAACTGGATCCGGCCACCGTCGGCGCGGGCCGGCCTCGAGTGCACGCTGTACGTCTCGCAGGCGCCGGGCGGCACGGTGGTCGACGTCAAGCTGGGGGCGTGCAACGGTGACCAGTCGGTGCGTGAGTCCATCGTGAATGCCGTGTATCGTGCGTCGCCGCTGCCCGCGCCGCGCGACCCGCGTGCGTTCGAGCGCAGGCTCGAGATCGTGTTCAAGCCGAAGGAGTAGGGATTCGATGCAATCGGGATCAGGCCGGGTGACGGGACAATCGAGTCGCTTCCTTGCCGCGGCCCTGGCGTTGCTCGCTTTCGCGACGCCCGCGCAGGCCCAGCTCCGGCTGGACATCACGGAGGGCGTGCGCGATGCGGTGCGGGCAATGGCCCGTTTGCGCGACCTTCCGGGCGTCGTGCCGTTCGGCGGCCAGCCGGATAACGCGGCGACGGACATCGCTGCCGTCGTCGCGGGCGATCTGCGCCTAACCGGCCGGTTCGCGCCGCTCGACCGCCAGGACATGGTGGCTCGCCCGACCAGCGGGGACCAGATTCGCTTCCAGGATTGGCGGCTGCTCAAGTCGGACTACATCGTGGTGGGTCGCGTCGAACACGGAGCCACGGGCGACGTGGTGGCCTTCGAGTTGTTCAACGTCCAGACGGGCCAGCAGATGCTGGCGCAGTCCGTTCCCGCGGGCGCCACGGTCCAGCGCGCCACCGCCCACCGGATCGCCGACCTGGTCTTCGAGCGGATCACCGGCATTCCCGGCGCGTTCTCGACCCGCATCGCGTATGTCTCGGTGGACGGCACGCCGCCCACGCAGCGTTATCGACTCGTCGTATCGGATGCGGACGGATTCAATCCGCGCACGATCGCCCAGTCGAGCGAGCCGATCATGTCGCCGGCCTGGTCGCCGGACGGGCAGAGCCTCGCCTACGTTTCCTTCGAGACCCGGACGTCGGCCATCTACGTGCAGCGTCTCGCCACGGGCGAGCGCCGTCGTGTGTCGGCACGCTCGGGCATCAACGGCGCCCCGGCGTTCTCGCCCGACGGCTCCCGCCTCGCCGTCACGCTGTCGCGCGACGGAAACCTCGACATCTACATCCTGGAGCTGGCGACGCAGGCCCTCACCCGGATCACGAACGACGAGGCAATCGACACGGAAGCCGCGTGGTCGCCCGACGGCAAGACCCTCTATTTCACCTCCGACCGGGCCGGCAATGCGCAGATCTACCGGGTGGACCTTGGTGGCTCGGGCGAGGCACAGCGCGTCACGTTCACGAACGGCTATAACGCGCGTCCGCGCGTCTCGCCGAACGGCCAGGAACTCGCGCTGGTGACCCTCGACCGCGGCAGCTACCGGATTGCGGTGATGGACCTGAAGTCCCGCAACCTTCGCGTGCTGACCGACGGTCGGCAGGACGAGTCGCCGAGCTTCGCACCGAACGGGGCCACGATCATTTACGCGTCCGAGAGCCGGGGCAACGGCGACCTGGCGATGGTCTCGAGCGATGGCCGCTACCAGGAGCGGCTGCGCTCCGACCAGGGCGACGTGCGCGAGCCCGTCTGGTCACCGTATCCGCCGGGCGGGTGATCGGCCGTTGCAGTTGTGGTAAAAGGCGCGCACTTTTCGCGGGGCTATCCGCCGCCCCGGTGCCGGATCGAACAAGGAGTCTCCTCACCATGAAGTTCATGCACGTCGTCGCGGTCGCGTTGCTCGCAGTCGGTCTCACCGCTTGCCAGAAACCGAAGCAGACGAAGCCCACGGAACAGCCGCCCGCGGCTGCGGAGGCGGGCGGGACGAAGACCACTGGGCTCGGCGAGACGGGTGCGGGCAAGGGCTCCACGACGCTCACGGCTCAGCAGCAGGCACTCGCTGCGCTGAAGAACATGAACCTCGTCTACTTCGACTACGACAGTAGCGAGATTCCCTCGCAGTACCTTTCGGTCGTATCGGCCAACGCCGCCTACCTCGTCAAGTACCCGGCCGCGCGCGTGCGCCTCGAGGGCCACACCGACGAGCGTGGTTCGCGCGAGTACAACATCGGCCTCGGCGAGCGGCGGGCGCAGGTCGTGCGCAAGGCGCTGCTGGCG
>JBBIVG010000343.1:0-3203 GCA_037439865.1 Nevskiaceae bacterium | reverse complement strand
GTTCCCCGTGAATGCCAAGGTCAAGGGCGAGATCGCCTACGACATTTACGAGCTCGCGTACGAGTACGCGTTCTTCAAGCGCGAAACGTACGAAATCTCCGCGTTGATCGGCGCGTATTACGCCCAGTTCGACGCGAGCCTGGCGGCGACGATCACCAATCCGGACGGCACGACACAGCGTAATGCGAAGGGCGATGCCAACCTCGATGCGCCGCTGCCCGTGGTGGGGCTGCGTGGCCAGTGGGTGCTGCCGTACAACCTGTCGCTCGACGCGTCGGCCCAGTGGTTTGCGGTGTCCATCGATCAGTACAGCGGCAACCTGCAGGACTATCGTGGCACCCTGACCTGGCAGCCCAGGAAGTGGCTCGGCATCGGCCTGGGCTACGACTGGTTCTCGGCGCACGGCGACGCCGACTCGAGCAATTTCAAGGGCAACCTTGACTGGAATTACCGTGGACCGATGCTCTATTACAGCGCCTCGTTCTAGCGCCGGTCACTTCGCCGAGGCGAGGGACACCGGCTCGGCGAAGCTGCCGCCCAGCACGAGGTGCAGGTTCACGCGCTGCGAGAGTTCCTCGCTGCGTGCACGCAGGTAGGCGATCTTCGCCGCCTGCACCTGCTGTTGCTGCTGCTGGACGCTGCGCAGGTCCTGGCGGCCCACGCGGTAGGAAGCCTGGTCATACTCCAGCGTCTTCTCCTGGTCCTCGAGGACCAGCCGGAGAATCCCGACGCGCCGTGCGAGGACCTGCGACGACGAGAGGGCACTCTCGACATCGTTCAACGCGCGCAGCACCCGGCTGCCGTAGCTCGCGACGGCTTCCTTCTGCTCGGCGGTGCGCAGCTCCACCTGGGCCTTCAGTGCGCCTCCGCGGTACAAAGGCGCAAACAACGTGCCGCCGGCACCGCCGCTCGGGTTGCTGTAGTCGTCCTGCAACTGCAGGACGTCGGAGCTGAGCGCCGCCACGCTGGCATTGAGCCGGATTGTCGGCAGCTGCGCGGCCTTCGCTTCCCCGACGCGGTTGAACGCCGCGGCGACGCGACGCTCGGCAGCGATGAGGTCGGGCCGACGTTCGAGCATCGACAGCGGCATGCCGACAGGTACAGGACCGGGCAGCGCGGGCAACTCGGCGGCCACCTGAAGCTCGGTGGCCGGGTAGCGCCCCAGCAGGATTTCGAGCGAGCGGACGGCCTGCTCGTGGGCGAGCCGCGCCTGCTGCGCCGAATCCTGCATCGTTCCGAGGCCGGCCCGCGCCAAGGCGACGTCCTTGTCACTGCCGTTACCGACACGCTGGCGGTCCTGCGCCAGTGACACGAGGTTCTGGGCCGATGCGACCATGGACTCGGCTGCATCGAGCTGTTGCCGGGTCTCGATCGCCGTGAACCAGCTCCGCGCGACCTGCGCCGCGAGCGACTGGCGCGCAAACTCGTAGTCGGCCTTGGCCGAGGCGTACGTGTCGTCCGCGGCGTTGCGTCCGTACCGGAGCCGTCCCCACAGGTCCGGTTCCCACGAGGCGCCGACCATGATGCCCTGCAGGGCCGAGGTCAGGTCCGAGCCACCGCCCGCCTTGACGCCGCCCGTGCCCAGGATCGTGAGCGATGGCAGGAGCGCGGCATTGGCGGATTTCGCGTAAGCCGCGGCCTGCTCGACACGCGCCCCGGCTGCACGCAGGTCGGGATTGCGCGTGATGGCTTCGTTGACGAGGCCCGTGAGTTGCGCGTCGTTGAAGGTCGCGAGCCAGTTGTCGCTGATGGCCGCAGCGGACGTATCCGCTCCCGCGGCGCCAGCCTTGGCCCACGACGCACGAACGTCGGTTCCCGGAAGGGCGTCCTTGCGCACCTCGGCGGGTGCTGGCGGCGGTTTCACCGCGCAGGCGGCGAGCCCCGCCGCGTACGCCGCAGCAATGATCACTTTGCGGGGATTCATGGCGGCCATCAGTGCAGCTTGAGGACCAGCCAGTTGAGCTTGGTGCTCACGCGGATGAATACCTTGCGCAGGATCTGGATCGCCTTGTGGTGCTCGGTGTACACCGCGCCGATGCCGCGCGCGCCAGGGGCGAGGAACAGCTCCGCGTCATCTCCGGAGGGGTCCAGCTTGACCGCGAGGCGCATGTCCGGCGCGTTGCCGAATCCGGTGTTCGGAAGCATGCCGCTGATCGGCAGCTGCCCCTGCGCGGTTGCCCAGATGATCGAGTCGACCTTGCACTTGATGATCCGGCCCGGGTAGGTCTTGAGCGCGATCTCGGCCTCGTTGCCGGGTTCGACGTTGCGAACCTCGTTCTGCGCGAAGAAAGCGACGACCCACTGCTCGTCCTCGATGAAAGTCATGGCCGGAAACGCGGGGAGAGGCACTGTCATCACGCCCGGACGAAGCGCCAGGGCGACGATCGTGCCGTCGGCCGGCGCGTACTGCACCGTCTCTCCTAGTTGCCACTTCGCGTCGGCCAGCTGCGCGTCCGCCTGGGCGATCTGCGCCAGCACCTGCGCGACTTCCTGCTGTACGCCGGCAGGAGTCTTCGCAGCGAGATTTTCACGGGCCTGCGCCACCGCGGCCTCGGCGGACTGGAGGTCATTCTGGAACTTCGCGACGTCGGCCTGGGCCTGCTCGAGGTCGAAGCGGTTGCCGGCGCCCGTCTTCGCGAGTTCCTGGTATTGCTCGACTCGCTTGCGGGCGAGCGCGAGCTGCGAAGTTGCCACCCCCTGCTGGCTCACAGCCTGCCGGAGCTGCTCGCCGAGGTTGCGCGCGTTGGCATTGGCCGCGACGAGCTTGGCCTTGAGTTGCGTAATATTGGCCTCGAGCGATCGCACCTGGATCTCGAACGGCGTCCGGTCGATCCGAAAGAGCACGTCGCCTTTCTTGACCGGCTTGTTGGGTTCGACGGGCACCTCGATCACCTTGCCGGCCACGCGCGGATTGATCGGCACGACGTAATTCATGACTCGCACGTCGGCCGAGGAGGGCGCTGCGATGTTGAGCAGCAGGATGAGGATCGTGAGCGCGATGATGGGGATCGTGACGACGATCACCTGGCTCGTGATGTTCCACGGCAGCCACTTGAACTTGATGAAGATCAGCCAGACGAAGAACGAGTAGATGCCGAGCAGGAGGACTTCCATTACGCGTTCCCTCCCGCCGAAGCCGGGCCGGCGGCCGGCGGCCCGCCGCGAAGCTGCGCGAGGTCGGCCTGCAGCTGCCGCAGATTCGG
>JBBIVG010000342.1:0-3205 GCA_037439865.1 Nevskiaceae bacterium | reverse complement strand
CCGTCCGGTGAGGATCGGCAGCCTGCGATAGGCCGCCCGCAGGTTGAGATCGCTCCTCTGCAGCTCGCGCAGTAGTACCCGTACCAGCGGGATGGACTGCACGAGACGGCGGCCCTGTCCGTCCTTTGCCGCAACGCGCACGCGCTGATTCTGGATCGGTGCGCAGACATTACGCAGCTTCGTCTTGGCCAGATTGACGTCCGCGGCGCGCGCGATGACGGCTGCCGGAGCGGCCACAACGCCGAGGCAAGTGATCGTCTCGTTCACGGCTTGCCCTGCTGCGTAGTCGATCGTGGCGTAGGCGTCGCAGACGCTGCGCACGCCTTCGCGCTCGCTCCCGGTGCCTGGCACGCTCACGCGCACCGATTCATGCAGCAGCGATTGCAGCAGCAGTTCGATTGCGCGCTCCAGCTCCCGCAGCGCTGCCGCGATCGCGAGCTTGTGCGGTTCCGGGTCGATGGACGGGCGAGGCGACATGGTGTGGATACGCTAGCAATTTATACATGATCCGTACAACCAGTACCCAATTGCCAAAACCAGAACAACACCGTTCTGCAACAAAAGCAGACCCTCGCAGCGCGTTGTACGGGTCATGTATAAACATCGGCGTTTACACAGCCGGCCCCTGATGAGCCGATGGGTCGCGTGCTTGAACCGGGTCGAGACGGAAGCGAATGCCGCGGACGTCGGACGGCACGCTAAGCTTGCCCACCTGCCCGCCCTGTGCGGCGCGCATTGCCGAGGTACCGGACGGATGGCCGACGTGTTTGTTTCTTATGCGCGCAGCGACAAGGCACGCGTTGCCCCGCTCGTCGCCGTCCTCGAGGCCCAGGGATGGAACGTCTGGTGGGATCCGGCCATCGCTCCCGGGCAAGAGTTTGACGAGCGGATCGCCGAGGAACTGAAGCGGGCGCTCGCAGTCGTCGTGGT
Organism: Nevskiaceae bacterium; assembly: GCA_037439865.1. GTDB lineage: Bacteria > Pseudomonadota > Gammaproteobacteria > Steroidobacterales > Steroidobacteraceae > RPQJ01. Next base: position 2,275 of record JBBIVG010000342.1, on the reverse strand, counting down.
GTGGACGCCCGAGTCGGTGCGCTCACGCTGGGTGCGCGGCGAGGCACGGGTTGCCGCCGACCGGGGAGTACTGGTCCCGGTGCGCTTCGACGCGGCGGAACTGCCGATCGACGTGCGCGCCATCCACACGACCGATCTTGACGGCTGGGCCGAGAATGCGGCGAGCCCGGCGGTCCAGGAACTGCTGCGCTCGCTGCGCTCGCTGATCGGGCGTCATTCCGCTGCGGTGCCACCGCCGGCATCGACCTCAGCCGGCGCGGCGCCCGCCTCCACTGGTGTATCGATCTGCGTGCTGCCGTTCGCCAACATGAGCGGCGATCCGGAGCAGGAATACTTCAGCGACGGCATCAGCGAGGACATCATTACCGACCTGACCAAGGTCTCGTCACTGGCGGTCGTGTCGCGGAACACGGCCTTCCACTTCAAGGGGAAATCGGTCGACGTCGGGCAGGTCGCGCGGCAGCTCCAGGTGTCGCACGTGGTCGAAGGCAGCGTCCGCAAGGCCGGCGGCCGCGTGCGCATCACGGCGCAGCTGATCGATGCGTCGAAGGACAAGCAGGTCTGGGCCGAACGCTACGATCGCGATCTCAACGACATCTTCGCGCTGCAGGACGAGATCTCGCAGGCGATCGTCAAAGCGCTGAAACTCAAGCTGCTGCCGGAGGAGAAGCAGGCCATCGAGCAGCGCGGCACCGAGAACGTCGAGGCGTACAACCTGTATCTCATGGCGCGGCAGAATTACTCGACCGGCATCGAGCAGGATCCACGGCGAGCCGAGGCCAGTGTCCGCCTGTGCCGCCGTGCCACGGAGATCGACCCGGGCTACGCCGGGGCCTGGGCACTGATGGCGCTCGGGCAGATGCTGCTGCACTTCGCACACGGGCGACGCGCCGACGACGGACTGGCCGCCGCCGAACGCGCGCTGGCGCTCGACCCGAACCTGGCCGAGGCCCATGCCGTGAAGGCGCGCATCCTCTCGCAGTACGGTCGCCACGACGAAGCATCCGCCGAGATCGACATCGCGCTGCGGCTCGATCCCGAGTCCTACGAGGTCAACAAGTCCGCGGCCTACCTGCGTGTGCGGCAGCAGCGACTGCAGGAGGCCATTCGGTTCTACGAGAAGGCGATGACGCTCATGGAAACCGACGTCAACTCGCCGAGCATGCTGCTCACCTGCTACAGCGCGGTCGGCGATTTCGAAGGGGTTGCGCGCTCTGCGCGCGTCGCCCTGGCACGTGCGGAGAAGATCCTGGCACAGGACACCAACAACGGGGCGGCCATGGGCTATGGAGTCGCGGCGCTGGCGTGCCTCGGCGAAACCGAGCGCGCCATGGAGTGGATCAACCGCGCACTGCTGATCGATCCCGACAACATGAACATGCGCTACAACTTCGCCTGTGCGCTGGTGGTACTGAAGCGAAATGAAGCCGCGATCGAGATTCTCGGGCCGGTGTTTGCCACCGCGCACATCGATCGACTGAACCACGCCAAGGTGGATCCGGACCTCGATCCACTGCGTGAAGATCCACGCTTCCAGAAAATGATGGCGGAGGCGGAAGCGCGGCTCGCGGCGGGGAACGACAGCGGGTCGACCGTCTAGACGCGGCCCGCCGGGGCCGCGTCCTCGGTTGGGTCGCCCCGGGGTCCGGGGATGGCCGCGGCGCGCGGGCCAGCGCGCGCGGTTTCTGGATTCAGACGAAGCTCTGGGCGGTGACGACCGCGTGGGTCAGCGCGGCGAAGACCACGGCCACCGTGATCGCGAGGCCGGCGAGCACGCGGGAGAGGAAACGATCCGAAGTGTGGCGGGTGAACATGGCTTGATCCTCCGTTCGGTACGGGGGACAAGTTACGCGCGCGGACTGATCGGATAAATGGGTGCAATCCGATTAGTCTGTGCAGATATTCAGGATAATAACCTCTGGGAGCTCGGGGGGAAGCGGGCTCTACGGGACAAGGAGTCCAGACAGGAGAAGACGCTGGCGAAGCCAGCTCGACGCGCCGTCGGCGCGTCCCGAATCCGGTCTCCCAGGGGAAGTCTCAGCGGACATCGAGATGGACCTTCAGCCACGCGGGGTGGCTCGCGAACTTGAGGTAGCCGGAGAGATCGGGGAGTTGTTCCACCTCCGCGGGGAGCACCGCGACTTCCGTTACGTGTTGCTCGCCGCGGCTCACGCTGTGGTGGGGATCCGTAAAGAAGCCGCTGCGGCGGGTGCGCGAGATCGTGGGACGGATGACTTCGCGCTCGCCGATCAGTTTCGAGGCGAAACGGGCGGTG
>JBBIVG010000341.1:1490-3227 GCA_037439865.1 Nevskiaceae bacterium | reverse complement strand
GATGAAGGAAGTGAAGCCCACGGTTTTCGTGGTGGACGACGATGCCGCGGTCCGCGATTCGCTCAAGATGCTGCTCAAGTCGGTGGGGCTGCCGGTCGAGGTGTTCGAGTCCGGACAGGAATTCCTCGACGCCGACCGCGACGACCGCCCCGGCTGCCTCGTGCTCGACATCCGCATGCCCGGCATGAGCGGGCTCGAGCTGCAGGTGAAGCTGAACGAGCGTCACTCGATCCTGCCGATCATCTTCATCACGGGTCACGGCGACGTGCCCATGGCGGTCGAGGCGATGCAGGCCGGTGCGGTGGATTTCATCCAGAAGCCGTTCCGCGACCAGGACCTGCTCGACCGCATCAACCAGGCGCTCGACAAGGACGCGGGCAGCCGGCGCATGCTTGCGGAGCGCAACATGATCCGCAAGCGCCTCGAGTCGCTCACGCCGCGCGAGCGCGAGGTGCTCGACCTCGTCGTCGCGGGCAAGGCCAACAAGGTCATCGCCGGCGACCTCAACCTGAGCCAGCGCACCGTCGAGATCCATCGCGCGCGCGTGATGGAAAAGATGGAGGCGCACTCACTCGCTCACCTCGTGCGCATGGTCCTCGAGGTCGAGCGACCGGAAGAGTGATTCGAGCCGGTTTTTACTGCGCCGCAGCACGAGCCGATTCCTCGCAGTAGCGCAGTTCCTTTAGGTATAAGCCCCGATTCTCCGGCTTTTTTGGGCCGTGAAAACTGCGCTCCATGCGACCACGGTTCGCTGCGCAGTTCACCGCAACTGATCCTCCCTGCGGTCCGTCCTGAACTGGCATCGACCTGTGGTCGCGCCATATCTATGCCAGAAACGCCAGCCCCGCAGGACGCCCCGACCGTCGTCGGAGTCATCGATCCCGATCCGGTCGCCCGGAACGGGTTGCGTACGCTCCTGCACCGCATCGGCGTAGACGTCTCCACGTACGACAGCGCGGAGAGCTACCTGCTGGCGGCCAATGGCCGTCACCTGGCGTGCCTGATCGTCGACCTGCTGCTGCCCGGCATGTCGGGGCTCGAGCTCCTAAGGCGCCTCAGGAGCGCCGGCAACGACGTGCCGGTCGTGCTGCTCGCCGACGAATCGGACGTCCCGACGGCGGTGGCCGCGATGCGCGAGGGCGCGACGGACTTCATCGAGAAGCCGTACGTGGACGTGGCGGTGCTGAAGCAGGTGCAGAAGCTGCTGCACAACCCGCCGAAGCCCGCCCACGCCTGAAGTGAGCAGCCTCGACAGCTGGCGCGAGGAAAAGCAGTCCGCGTGGCTCTACCGCGAGCTCGCGGCGTGCGAGCCGGATCCGAAGATCGCCGCGCTCTTCAAGGCGCTCGCCGTCGCGGCCGAGGGCCAGGCGGACAAGTGGCGCGCCGAATCGGGCGGCACCGAACCGGCATTCACGCCCTCGACCCGCGCACGGATCACCGCGATGCTCGCGCGCAAGCTCGGGCCGCAGCGCGTGAAGCACGTGCTGGCCGCAATGAAAGTCCGGGGTGTGTCGGCCTACGGCGGCGCGCCGGCGTCGGGTCACATGATGCCGACGTCGGCCTCGCAGATGGAGGTCCGACACCGCGGCTATGGCGGCGGCAACCTTCGGGCGGCGGTGTTCGGCGTCAACGACGGCCTCGTCTCGAACACGAGCCTGATCATGGGTGTAGCCGGAGCGAGCGCCGGCCTCGGCGCGGTCATCACGAGCGGCGTCGCGGGACTGCTCGCCGGGGCGC
>JBBIVG010000341.1:0-1480 GCA_037439865.1 Nevskiaceae bacterium | reverse complement strand
ATGGCTGCGGGCGAGTACATCTCGATGCGGTCGCAGCGCGAGATGTTCGAGTACCAGATCGGCCTCGAGCGCGACGAGCTCGACGAATACCCGGAAGAGGAAGCCGAGGAGCTCGCGCTGATCTACAACGCGCGCGGCATGGATCTGGAGGAAGCGCGCCGCATGACCCGCGAGCTCGTGAAGAACCACGACGCCGCGCTCGACGCGCTCGCGCGCGAGGAACTCGGACTCAACCCGGACGACCTCGGTTCGCCCTGGGGCGCGGCCATCTTCTCGTTCCTGGCATTTGCGGCGGGCGCGATCCTGCCGCTGGTCCCGTTCTTCCTCGGCCTGCCGCTCGGCGCCGCCGTGACGGTGGCCGCCGTCATCGCGGGCGTCGCGCTCTTCGGCGTCGGCGCCGCGCTGAGCCTCTTCACCGGGCGCAACGCATGGCTCGGCGGGCTGCGCATGGTCGCGATCGGTGGCGGCGCGGGCGTCGTCACCTGGTTCATCGGCAGCCTGCTCGGCGCGGCGATCGGCTGATCAGGACTCGAGCAATCGTTCGAGCAGCCGCAGTCGCTGCTCGAGCCGGCTGCGTTCCTCGAGCAACTCCAGCACCAGAGCCACCCCGGCCACGTTGACGCCGAGATCGTGCACGAGTCGCGCTGCCGTGCGCGCCCTCGGGAGCGCGCTGCCCGGGAACGACCACTGCTCCGGCGTCGCGCCGCGCGGCTCGAGGATCCCGGCCTCGACGAGCTCGGCGACCCAGTCGCGCTCGACGTGCAGGGACTCGCAGAACTCGCCGAACGCGAGCCACGTGGTCTCGTCCAGCAACTGCCCTTCCAGCACGAGATCGATCCTCGTCATGTGCAGTGCCTCATTGCTTCAGGTCGGTGCGAGGATCGAATGGCACCTCGCGCTTCATCTGCTCGAAGAGCGCCCGCGCGCGCGGGCTGTCGGGCGGCAGAACCACCTTGAGCACGACGAACTGGTCGCCGGGCGTCGGGCCCGGCAGGCCGCGGCCACGCAACCGCAGCTTCTGGCCCGCCCGCGCACCCTGGGGCACCTTCATGTCGACGGACCCGCCGAGCGTCGGCACGGACACGGTCTCACCGAGCGCGGCCTCCCAGGGTGCGACCGGCAGGGTCAGCGTTATGTCACGTCCGTCGAGCTTGAAGTGCGGGTGCGGGCGAATGTTGATCTCGAGGTAGAGGTCGCCATGCGGACCACCGCCAATGCCCGGGCTGCCCTGGCCGGCGAGGCGGATCTGCTGGCCTTCCGTGACGCCCGCGGGGATCGAGACACGGAGGGTGCGCGGCTTGACGACGACGTGGCCGTCGGCCGTCATCTCCGGCGTCCGCAGCTCGATGGTCCGGGCGCCGCCTCGGAATGCGTCCTCGAGGTCGATCTCGACGCGCGCGACGTGGTCCTGGCCTGGCGCCTGGAATCCGCGCCCGGCTCGACCGGCTGCTGCCGCTGGGGTTCTCGGGGGACGTGCTCT
>JBBIVG010000340.1:0-3228 GCA_037439865.1 Nevskiaceae bacterium | reverse complement strand
CCGCGACGCTGGTGCACCCGGGCCGGCACACGACGTGGTACGGCGACGACGCGCAGCGTGCGCGCGCCATCGCAATCCTGAACGCACTGCTCGGCAGCTGGGGGCGCAAGGGCGGCTTCTACTATCCATCGAGCATGGATGTGCCCGGCTATCCCTACCCGGCCTACCCGAAGTCGGAACGCGGCAAGGTCGACAACCCCGGGCACAAGTTCCCGTTCGCGAGCGAGGCCATCACCACGGGCATCCGCGAGGCGACGATCTCCGGCAATCCGTACCCGATCAAGGGGTGGCTGGTCTACGCCACCAACCTGATGCAGGCACTGCCGGCCCAGGAAGAGACGATCAGGGCCATCCAGAAGGTCGACCTGATGGTGGTCGTCGACGTCGTGCCCTCGGAGATCGCCGGCTGGGCCGACGTCGTGCTGCCGGAAACGGTGTACCTCGAGCGCTACGACGACCTGAACGTCGAGCTGTTCCGCGATCCGTTCGTGGCGCTGCGACAGCCGGTCGTGCCACCGCCGGGCGACCAGAAGCCGAACTGGTGGATCGCGCGCGAGCTGGCCGTGAAGCTGGGACTCGGCTCGTACTACCCGTGGAAGGATATCGAGGAATACCTCGACCACCGGCTGAAGGCCGCGGGCCACAGCCTCGCCGAGCTGAAGCAGGTCGGTGTCGTGAAGGGCGCGAAGCCACCCCTCTACTTCGAGGAGGGCATCGCTCCCGAGTTCGCGACGCCATCGGGCAAGATCGAGTTCTACTCGTCTCAGCTCGCGGCGGCCGGGTTCGACCCGGTACCGCGCTACGCCCGGCCGACCGAAGGCCCGCCGGGATCGTTCCGCCTGCTCTATGGCCGCGCACCCGTCCACACGTTCAGCCGCACGCAGACGAACCCGATCCTGCAGGACGCGATGAGCGAGAACGAGGTGTGGGTGAATGCGAGCGTCGGTGCGCGCGCGGGCCTGAAGCACGGCCAGTACGTGCGGCTTCGCAACCAGGATGGCGTGGTGAGCAACCGGGTCAAGGCACGCGTGACCGAAGCGATCCGGCCGGACTGCGTGTACATGGTGCACGGCTTCGGGCACACGGCGCGCGGGCTGCGCGGCGCCTATGGCAGGGGCGCGAGCGACTCGCAGCTCATCACGCGTTACGCGACCGATCCGCTGATGGGCGGCACCGGCACCAACGTCAATTTCGTGACCATCGAGGCGGGGGCCTGAGCCATGGCGCGTTTCGGAATGGTCATCGACACGCGCAAGTGCGTGGGCTGCATGGACTGCGTCATCGCCTGCAAGACGGAGAACGACGTGCCGGACGGCCACTGTCGCGACTGGATCGGCCAGCGCCTGCAGGGCACGATGCCGGACCTCCGGCTCACCATCACCTCCGAGCGCTGCAACCACTGCGACCGGCCGCCCTGCGTCACCTGCTGCCCGACCGGCGCGAGCCACGTGCACGACTTCGGCAAGGTCGTGCTCGTGGACCACGACAAGTGCATCGGCTGCAAGGCCTGCCTCGCAGCCTGCCCCTACGACGCGCGGTTCGTGCACCCCGACGGCTACGCCGACAAGTGCACGTTCTGCATTCACCGCGTCGAGAAGGGTCTCGCACCCGCGTGCGTATCGGTGTGCCCGACGCACAGCATGTACTTCGGTGACCTCGACGACCCCGACTCGGAAGTGAGCCGGCTGATCGCCTCGCGGCGGCATTTCGTGCTGAAGCCCGACGCCGGCACGCAGCCGCGCATCTTCTACCTGGAGTGAGGCGATGCTCGAGCTCGTCACCACGCGCCACAATCCGCTCGTCGATCCCTCCCTGCACGTCTGGGGCTGGGAAATCCCGGTGTACCTGTTCCTCGGCGGCTGGGTCGCGGGATGCATGGTCCTGTCGGGCTGGCTCATGCGGCGCGGACGCATGCCGGGCCAGGGCTCCGTCGCCTACGTCCTGCCGTGGGTCGGGATCGTGCTGCTCAGCCTCGGCATGGGTGCGCTGTTCCTCGACCTTGAGCACAAGCTCTACGTCTGGCGGATGTACCTGACGCTGCGGCCCACGTCGCCCATGTCGTGGGGCGGCTGGATCCTGATCCTCGAGGCGTGCGGGACGTACTGGTGGGACCGGTCGATCCCGCGCGACCTGCTGTCGGGCTGGCCGTCGCTGGCCTCCTTCTCCGAACGCCTGCGTGCCGGCCGGAGTCTGCGCCTGCTCGGCACCGCCAGCATCGCGGCCGGCATCGCGCTTGGCATCTACACGGGCATCCTGCTGTCGGCCCTCGGCGCGCGACCACTTTGGGCGAGCGCGGTGCTGGGCCCACTGTTCCTGGTCTCGGGACTGTCCACCGGCGCGGCGTTCGCGCACATGATCGCGCGGGACCCCGCGGAGGAGTCGACCCTGCTCCGCGCCGACGTCCTGTTCCTGATCACCGAACTCGCGCTGATCGCGCTGTTCCTGATCGGGCACCTGACTTCGGGCGCGCAGCACGCGAACGCCGTCGCCTTGCTCCTCGGCGGGCCCTACACCGCGGTGTTCTGGGTGTTCGTCGTGGGCCTCGGGATCGTCGTGCCGCTGGTCATCCAGTCGCTCATGGCAGCCCATCGCATCGGCCACACGGTCATCGCGCCGCTGCTCGTCATGGCGGGAGGGCTCGCGCTGCGCATCGTCATCGTCGCCGCGGGCCAGTACAGTCACTGGATCGTACCTTGAGGAGCGGGCCCGGGCCGACGCGCACAGGTAGAGGAGGTCATCGTGTCAGCAAGTCCCATTGAACCTGCCGGAACGCGACCGGGCGCCGGGCCAGGCGGCTACGCCAACCCGTACGTCGCCGGGATCGGCCTCGGCCTCGTGCTGCTCGGGGCGTTCGTCATCATGGGTCGCGGGCTAGGCGCCTCGGGCGCCTTCAGCTCGACGCTCGCCTGGCTCGTGAATCTCGTGGCCCCCGCGCACGCGCAGGCGAACGAGTACTTCCAGGGCTACCTCGGCGACGGCAGCACGCACCCGCTCAAGGCCTGGCTCGTGTTCGAGGTGATCGGCGTGCTGACCGGGGCGCTGCTGTCGGGGCTGCTGGCCGGACGCGTGCACTTCGCGATCGAGAAGGGACCGCGGGCGACGACGGCCATGCGGCTTGCGTGCGCGTTCCTGGGTGGCATGCTGATGGCGTTCGGCGCGCACCTCGCACGCGGCTGCACCAGCGGCCAGGCCCTCACCGGCGGTGCACTGCTCAACGTCGGCAGCTGG
>JBBIVG010000339.1:0-3230 GCA_037439865.1 Nevskiaceae bacterium | reverse complement strand
AGCACGATTCACCATGACTGCACCACCCGTCGGCGTGAAACCGGACGGGTGACACGATAGCGGCGGCAGGGCCAATCCGGCCGCCGCGGAACGGTTGCTCGTCGCCTCGTCAGAACCGCTGGTCGCAGGGCGGGCACCGTCGCCGGGCTGCTCGCAGGAGCATGCCCGGGCTACGCTGTCGAGGCGGCTTGGTATCGAGCAATTCGATGGATCCGCGGCAAATTTTGAATTTTCATATCGACTGGGCCAGCTATATCGTCTCTCCATCACCCATCACGGAGGTTCGCCATGGCTGACATCCGACGCGCCGACGACCGCGGTTACGCCGACCACGGCTGGCTCCAGTCCTACCACTCGTTCTCGTTCGCCGACTACTGGGACCCGCGGCACGTGCAGTTTGGTGTGCTGCGCGTGATCAACGAGGACCGCGTCGTGCCCGGCGCAGGTTTCGGCACGCACGGCCACCGCGACATGGAAATCATCAGTTACGTGCTGGACGGCGAACTGGCGCACAAGGATTCCACCGGCACGAGTTCGGTGATCCGGCCGGGCGACGTACAACGCATGAGTGCCGGCCGCGGAGTGATGCACAGCGAGTTCAACAACTCGCACGAGAAGCCGGTGCACTTCCTGCAGATCTGGATCCAGCCGGACGTGGCCGGTATAGCGCCCGAGTACGAGCAGACGCGGTTCGAGCCGGCAGAGAAGCGCGGCAGGCTGCGGCTCATCGCGTCGCCTGATGCTACCGACGGTTCGGTACGCATCCACCAGGACGCGCGCGTGTACGCCGGGCTGTTCGACGGCGCCGAAGCAGGTAACCTGCAGGTCGCGCCGGGCCGGCGCGTTTACGTGCACGTGGCCCGTGGCAAGGTCACGGCGAACGGCGAGACGCTCGAGGCCGGCGATGCGTTGAAACTGACGGATGCGACTGCGCTGAGCCTGACGCAGGGCTCGGACGCGGAAGTGATCGTGTTCGACCTGCCCGGCTGACCGACGCGCCGGGAGCGAAAAGGAGAAGCTGCGTGTACACGTTCTACTATTCCCCCGGCACGGCGAGCCTGGTGGTGCACGCTGCGCTGCTCGAGATCGGTGCCCCTTACCGGCCCGAGCGGGTGGACTTCGACAAGGACCAGCAGCACAGCGCCGAATACCTGCGCCTCAACCCGCGTGGGCAGGTGCCGACGCTCGTCATCGACGGCAAGCCGTACTTCGAGTCGGCGGCGCTGTTGATGATCCTCGCCGAGCGCCATCCCGAGGCGAAGCTTGCGCCGCCGCCCGGCAGCGCGCTGAGGCCGGACTGGTACCAATGGATCGTCTTTCTCGCCACCACATTCGGCGCGAATTTCCGGCAGTGGTTCTATCCTCCGGACCTCGGTTCCGAGGAACATCCGCCCGCCGTGCGCGACGCGTTGCGCCGGAAGATCGAGGACTCGTGGGCGCTCGTGGACGCGCATCTGCAGCAGCACGGGCCTTACATGCTGGGCTCGGAGTTCTCCGCCGCAGACCTGCTCGCGACGATGTACATGCGCTGGTCGCGCAACATGCCGAAGCCGGCGCTCGAGTGGCCGGCACTGCGTCGGCTCGCAAACCTCGTGCGCAGCCGCCCGAGCTGGGTGCGGCTGTGCGAGCTCGAAGGGCTCACGGACTGGCGCGCCTGACTAGATCCGGATGCTGCGCCACGCGCCGGAGCGCCAGCGGAGCCAGAGCGCGCCGCCGAGCAGCAGCACGTAGGTGAGGAGCGCGAACCAGCCGCCGGCCGCGCCAAGTCCGAACTGCGGCAACCCCTGCACCCATCCCTGGCCGGGGGCGAACGACAGGATGTGGGCGAGCGGCACGAACACGCCCCACGACAGCACGACGAACAGGATCGCGGGGACCCGGACGTCGCCGGCGCCGCGCAGCGCGAATCCCGCGCCGAGGTTGAGACCGTCGAAGATCTGGTAGCCCGCGGCGATCCAGAGCAGCACCACGCCGAGCTTCACGACCGCGGCTGCCTGCGGATCGCCCGCCGTCACGAACGCAGGCATCACCCAGGGACCCGCTGCGGCCAGCAGTACGCCGATCGCTCCCATGAACGCGACGGTGATCGCGATGATCGTGTTGCCCAGCGTCCTCGCCCAGTCCTTGTCGCCGGCGCCGATCGCCTGTCCGACCAGCGTCGTGCCCGCGAGTGCGATGCCGAGGCCCGGCATGTAGGCGGCCGAGGTCAGCATCATCACGATCTGCGTCACGGCCCCCTCGACCTGGCTCAGCCGCACCTGCATCAACTGGAAGAGCGAGATGCCGAAGAGGTCCGCCGCGTACATGAGCCCCATCGGCAGGCCGATCCTGAACTGCCGCAGGAGACTCTGCGCGTCCGGGCGCCACGTCAGGTGCGATCGGTAGTCGCGCCGGAATTCGTCGCGCAGGAACACGGTCGTGGCGAAGAGCAGTCCGCAGACCATGCTCGCGTTCGTCGCCCACGCGGAGCCCGCGATGCCCCACCCGAGGCGGAAGATCAACACGTCGTTCAGCGCGGCGTTGACGAGCGCGACGAGCGTGCTCGTCATCACCGTCACGCGCGGCCGGGAGATGCCGTTGAAGAAGCCGAGGATCGCCCACAACGCCACGCCGATCGGCGCACCGGTCATGCGCGGCCACCAGAACTCCACGGCCTGCTGCTGGACGCCGGCGTCGAGGCCGAACGGCGCCAGGATCGTTCCGCCGAGCCACGCGAGCGCAGCGAAGAACGGGACTGTGAGGAGTGCGCCCCACATCGCCACCCACACGGCGTGTCCTGCGCGCCAGCGGCGCCCGCTGCCGACGGCCTGCGCCACGATGGTCTGCACCGCGAGCCCGATGCCGCCGAACACCATGACGAAGAACAGCACGATCCAATAGATGGCGGCCATGCCGGCCATCGCGGCGGTCGAGATGTGGCCGATGAACCAGGTGTCGGTGAGGCTGATTGCGACCTGCAGGCCGCTGTTCAGCATCAGTGGGAAGGCGAGCGCGCCGATGGCGCGGTAATCGACGTGGCGGTGGCCGTCAGCTCCGATGCGCTCTGCGGGCAACGCGCGGTCGCGGCCCGGCGTCGAGGGCGCGGGCGATGGCTTCGAGTCCGCCATGGTCTTCCGTCACTTGCGCTTGCGCATGTGGCGGTGGACGAAGATGTAGTAGAGCCCCCACAGGAAGACCATCAGGCCGCCGCCCCACAAGGTGATGCGGTGCAGGCTGCCCTCGAGCAGCTG
>JBBIVG010000338.1:0-3250 GCA_037439865.1 Nevskiaceae bacterium | reverse complement strand
GTACGCCTCGCCGAGCGCGGCCTCGGCCTGCGCGCCAACCGCCGCGACCAGGGCGGCGTCGACGCCCGGCGCGGCCCACGTCCAGGCGGGCTTGCCCGCCTTGGCGGCGAGTTCCCGGATGGCCTTGATCGCGACCTGCATCTGCTCGTGGCCGAACACGACCGCTCCGAGCATGACGTCCTCGGGGAGCACCTTCGCCTCGGATTCGACCATCAGCACCGCGTCGGCCGTTCCGGCCACCACGAGGTCGAGCTGCGACGTCTGCAGGTCCTTGGCCGTTGGATTCAGTAGGTACTGGCCGTCACGGTAGCCGACCTTGGCGGCGCCGATCGGGCCCTTGAACGGGATGCCCGACAGGCAGAGGGCCGCGGACGCGCCGAGCATCGCGGGGATGTCCGAATCGATGTCCGGGTCGAGCGAGACGACCGTCGCCACGACCTGCACCTCGTTGAAGAAGCCTTCCGGGAACAGGGGCCGGATCGGACGGTCGATCAGGCGCGAGGTCAGCGTCTCCTTCTCGGACGGACGGCCTTCGCGCTTGAAGAATCCGCCCGGGATGCGCCCCGCCGCGTACGTCTTCTCGACGTAGTTGACGGTCAGCGGGAAGAACTCCTTGTTGGGATCGGCATCCTTGCGGCCCACGGCCGTGACGAGGACGACGGTGTCGCCCATGGAAACGAGGGCGGCGCCGTCGGCCTGGCGTGCGAGTCGGCCGGTCTCGAGCGTGACGGTGTGCGGACCGTACTGAAAAGTCTTCTTGTGGACGTTCACGATGGTGTCCCGTGCAGCAATGCTATTGAGGTGTGCTGAAACGAATCCGGCCCGCGTTGCGGGCCGGTTCGAGGGAGTCAGCGGCGGAGGCCGAGCTGGCTCACTACTTCCTGGTAGCGCGTCGGGTCCGAGGCCTTCAGGTAGTCGAGCAGCTTGCGGCGCTGCGTGACGAGCTTGAGCAGCCCGCGGCGCGAAGAGTGGTCGCGCTTGTGGGTCGTGAAGTGCTCGCCGAGTTCGTTGATGCGGGCGGACAGCAGGGCGATCTGGACTTCCGGCGAACCGGTATCCTTGGTGCTGCGGCGGTACGTGCCGACGATCTCACCCTTGCGCGCGGTGGACAGTGCCATCGTTTGGAAACCTCGAAACCTTGTAGGCCCTTGAATTGAGCCGCGCATTTTACCCGTCGCCCGGTCGGAATCTCAAGTCGGCGGAGTCGCGGGCGCGCCAGACCCGCTGACGAACAGGCGCTCGACGCGCACGGCGCGGTCCGGCCCGACCGTCACGAGTCCGAGGAAGCGCCCCTCCGGGGCATAGGCCCGAACGGCCGTGGAGCCCTCTAGCGAGGCTGGGGCCACCAGGACCCGCCCCTGGGTGAGGTGCAGGGCCTGCCGGGCGTCCAGGTCCAGTCGAGGCAGGGACTGGAAGGCGAGATCCACCGGCTCGAGCCAGGCCGGCCGCTCGTCCGGAGGCTCGCCCTCCCCGCCCCACTGCTCGATCGCCTCGAGCGAGACCATCGCGTCCGGCGCAAACGGTGCGACCCAGAGCCGCCTGAGCGCTGCCAAGTGACCGCAGGTCCCCAGGGCGACCGCGATCTCCTCTCCCAGGACCCGTATGTACGCGCCCTTAGAGCAGACGACGTCGAATTCGACCTCGCGCTCGCCCAGGTGCAGGAGGCTCAGGCGATCGAAGCGGACCCGACGCGGCTCGCGCGGTACCTCCTGGCCCGCCCTCGCCAGCTCGTAGAGCGGCCGGCCGTCCCGCTTCAGGGCGGAGTACATCGGCGGCACCTGGTCGCGCTCTCCGACGAAGCTGCTGAGCACCGCTTCCACCCGGGCGCGCTGCAGGTCGGGCACGGCCGCCTCGCGCACGACCTCGCCCTCCGCGTCACCCGTCGTGGTGGCGGCGCCGAGGCTGAGGCGGACCCGGTAGGCCTTGGACGAACCCAGCAGCTGCCCGCAGGCCTTGGTGGCCTGGCCGAAGCAGAGCGGCAGCATGCCGGTGGCCAGGGGGTCGAGGGTCCCGGCGTGCCCGCCCTTGGCTGCGAGGAGGAGCCGCCGAACGCGCTGCAGCGCCTGGTTCGAGCTCAAGCCGCAGGGCTTGTCGAGGAGGACGATGCCGTCCACGTCGCGCCAGCGGCGGCGTGGAGGCCCACCGCCAGCGCGCCCGGGAGCGCTCACTCGCCCTCGTCGTCCGGGGTGCCGTCGTCGTCGACGTGTCGCTCCCGGTCGTCGCGCACGGCCCGGGTGATCAGGTCGTCGAGGCGATTGCCGCGCTCGAGTTCCTCGTCGGGCTGGAAGTGCAGCTCGGGCGCGACGCGCAGGCGCAGTGCGCGCCCCAGCGGGCCGCGCAGGTAGCGCGCCGCCTCGGCGAGGATTTCACTCTGAAGCGGATCGTGCGAGTCGCCGGTCAGGATCTCGTAGCTGACCCAGGCATGCGTGAGGTCCGGCGACACGCGGACGTGGGTGATCGTGACCGGCTTCAGGCGCGGGTCACGGACCTCCCGCCGGAGCAGTTCGGCGAGCGTGCGCTGCACCTGCTCGGCGACCCGCCGGGCGCGAGGGACTTCACGCGGCATGGCGTCGCGTCATGCGGTGCGCGCGATCTCCACCCGGGCGAAGCACTCGATCTGGTCGCCCGCGCGGATGTCGTTGTAGTTGCGCACGCCGATGCCGCACTCGGTGCCCGCCCGCACCTCGCCCACGTCGTCCTTGAACCGCCGCAGCGAATCGAGTTCGCCCTGGTGGATGACGACGTTGTCGCGGAGCACGCGCACCGGGTTGCCGCGCTTGATGAAGCCCTCGACCACGAGGCAGCCGGCCACCGTGCCGAACTTGCTCGACCGGAAAACCTCGCGGACCTCGGCCAGGCCCACGATCTGCTCTTTGATCTCCGGCTTGAGGAGGCCCGTCATGGCCGCCTTAACGTCGTCGATCGCCTCGTAGATGATGCTGTAGTAGTGCACCTCGACGCCGGTGTCCTTCATGGCCGCGCGGGCCGCGCCGTCGGCGCGGACGTTGAAGCCGATGACGCGGGCCTTCGAAGCGGCCGCGAGCGTCACGTCCGACTCGGTGATGCCGCCCACGCCGCTCGCGATGACCTTCACGGCGACCTCGTCGGTCGAGAGCTTGGTCAGCGCGTCGCGCAGTGCCTCGGCGCTGCCCTGCACGTCCGCCTTGACGATGAGGGACACCACCGCGCCCGCTTGCTCGCCCATCTGCGAGAACACGTCCTCGACCTTCTTGGTCGCGCCCGCGAGGCG
>JBBIVG010000337.1:0-3257 GCA_037439865.1 Nevskiaceae bacterium | reverse complement strand
GGCCGCGAACGTCCGCTTCACGATGGCCAGGCTGATCCCCGGCGAGAACGGTGTCCCGAGCGAGTGGCAGAGCTACATTTCGAACGTCAACAACCCGGACCCGGCCGCCAACCCGGTTCCACCCGCGACACCAGCGGCGGAGCAGAAGCCGACGCGTTACGCAACGTACGAGGCGGCTGTTGCAACGGTGAGCGGCAAGCCCTGCACGTCGACCGGCGGCACGTTCAAGGTACTCGGCTACGGCACCTACCAGTACACGTTCTCCAAGGGCCTGCCCGACTACACGGGCGTGCCCTATGACGCGTCGCAGACCCAGCGCGCAGGCCTGCAGGTCCGCGGCGACTCGTCGTGCGCCCCGGGCGCCGCCTCCGACCAGCTGCTCAAGCTGACTCCGAGGGGCTTCGTCACGAATGGCGTGCTCGACTTCGTGCCGGCCGGCGGCCTGCCGGCGTCGCGCAACATCATCGACCAGGAGCAGTGCAACGCCTGTCACGTCCAGCTGGGCGCGCACGGCGGCGGCCGCATCGACGTGCGCTTCTGTGATACCTGCCACAACCCGTCCACGGTGCAGTCGGCGACCAACACGTCGTTCGACTTCATGTTCATGGTCCACCAGATCCACATGGCGGCGAACCTCGCCCAGCCGTTCCCGATCTGGGTGCCGGCGACGAGCACCGCGCCGGGTCGCATGACGTATCCGTTCGAGGAAGTGACGTATCCGCAGGACATGCGCAACTGCACGACCTGCCACAACGACAGCGCGACGGGATCGAGCTGGAAGACGGCGATCACGGTCGCCAATTGCACGTCGTGCCACGATTCCACGACCTTCAGCGGCCCGAACCCGACCCACGGTGGCGGGCCCGCGACCGACGACCAGTGCACGGCGTGCCACCAGCAGTCGAACCTTCCGCAGCTGACGGTGGAGGGCGCTCACTCGAGAAGCACGGCGGCCCCGCTGGTCGCGTCCACGCCCTCCATGCGCGAATACGCGAAGCGCTTCAAGTTCGAGATCGTTGCGCTCGACGCGACGACGTTCAAGCCGGGCGCATTCCCGAAGTTCACCTTCAGGATCGTCGACCCGACCAACGGCAATGCGGCCTACAACATCGTCACGAGCCCCTACTTCTCGGGTACGGCGTGCACGAGCGGTACGGCCCGCCTCGCGCTCGACATCGGCTGGTCCGCGGCCGACATGAACAACAGCGGCAGCGGTGCCTCCGGTCCCGCGCAGCCCATCTCTCTCAATCCGCTCGCCGGCTGCTCGACGACGACGCCGGCTCCGGGCGTGGTCGCGAACGCGGACGGTTCCTACACGATGACCTCGTCCGTCGCGATCCCGGCGACGGTGACCGGCACGGCCGTGGTCGGTTTCGAGGGCCACCCGGCTGGTGACGTCGACGGCGACGGCAAGTACACCGACCGCATCTCGGTGACGAACGTCTACAAGACCGCAGCCGTCACGGGCACGAACGTGCCGCGGCGCGTGGTCGTCGAGATCGCCCGCTGCAACCAGTGCCACAAGGTGCTGAGCCTGCACGGCAGCAACCGCACCGACGAGCCGCAGGTCTGCACGATCTGCCACAACCCGGCGGCAACGGACATCAGCCGGCGCACGGGTTCGACGATGGTCGCATCGGCGAGTTGCCCGCAGGGCAAGGTCTCGACCATCGACGGCAAGTGCGAGCAGTCCATCGACTTCAAGCGCATGGTGCACATGATCCACGCGTCGGAGTTGCAGCCGGGCGCGTCGCCCTTCGTCGTGTACGGATTCGGTGGTCCGGTGGACTTCGCCGAGGTCACGTATCCGCCCGGCGACAAGATCGCGCAGTGTGAGACCTGCCACGCCCCGGGTACCTACTACCCGGTGGATCCCACCCGGGTGCAGGCGACGACGACCAGCACTGGCGCGAGCATCGCGTCGCAGACGGACGACTCGGGCATCACGCCGAACACGGCCGTCTGCTCCGGTTGCCACACCGACTCGACGGCGGCGCTTCACATGACGCAGAACGGCGGCAGCTTCAACGTCGCCAAGCCGGCCAGCGGCATCGTCACTTCGCCGCTCGAGACCTGCGACCTGTGCCACGGCCCGGGCAAGCCGGCCGACGTCAAGACGATGCACCAGGTCGGGGCCTACAGCTTCGACGACGAGACGCCGAACTGACCGGAGGGAGTGCCCGAGATGAAACGCGAGATTCACGCTCCCCTTCCGGACGCCGCACGCAACACTGAGGCGCACATGAACCGCACCCATACCCTGCTCCATCGGCTGATCGCGGTTGCGGCGCTGTGGCCGGCGGTCACGCTCGGCCAGGCGACGGCACCGGCCGCCGAAGCCAAGCCCGCCGCCGAGGCCCCGGCGCCGGTCGAGTACAGCAAGAAGGGCGCGGACACGTGCCTGAGCTGTCACGACGACGACCACGTCAACGCGATCTTCCTCACCAAGCACGCCCAGCCGAACGATGCGCGCAGCCCGTTCGGCAAGGGCCAGCTGCAGTGCGAGGCCTGCCACGGGCCGGGCGGCAACCACACGAAGAAGGTCAAGAAGGGCGAGAGCCGGCCGCCGATGGTGCAGTTCGGTCGCAAGGCGGTGACGCCGGTCGCGAAGCAGAACGCGCAGTGCCTCACCTGCCACGAGAAATCGATGAGTGCGAACTGGCACGCCGGTCCGCACGACGCGAACAACGTGCCGTGTGCAGCATGCCACGACCTGCACGCTGCGAAGGACCCGGTGCTCGCGCGCAGCACGCAGCCCGATGTCTGCTACACCTGCCACGTCGCGCAGCGCGGCGAATTCCTGAAGCCCTACGCGCACCCGGTGAAGCAGGGCAAGCTCGCGTGCAGCGACTGCCACCAGCCGCACGGAACGACGGCCGAGAAGCAACTCGTCAAGTCGACGATCAACCAGACCTGCTACGAGTGCCACGCCGAGAAGCGCGGTCCGTTCCTCTGGGAGCACGCGCCGGTGCCCGAGAACTGCGCGAACTGCCACGCGCCGCACGGCTCCTCGAACCCGGGGATGCTGACGGCGCGCGGTCCGCTCCTGTGCCAGTCCTGCCACTCGCAACAGGGCCACCCGAGCCTGTCCTATGGGCCGGCCGGGCTGCCTGGCGGAACCGGCCCGACGGTATCCACGATCGTGCTGGGTAACTGCATGAACTGCCACTCGCAGGTGCACGGCTCGAACCATCCGTCGGGCGCGACGCTTACACGGTGAACACTATGGAAACCCGCAGTCTTCTCCTGTCGCTCGC
>JBBIVG010000336.1:0-3291 GCA_037439865.1 Nevskiaceae bacterium | reverse complement strand
TCCAGCCCTTGGCGTCGGGATGGGCGGCTGCCGCCTGTCGCATGCCCGCAGCGGGCGGTGTGAACGTGGGTATCGCAGGGAAAGCGGCCAGCCATGACGCGACGACCCGCCGCCACCCTACGAGGCCATCTCGGTCACGATCGCCTCGGCCGTCATCGCATTCCCGATCGCGAACTACATGGCGCGCTATGCGGGCCCGAAGATAAAGGCGTTCTTCTACGTCGGCGTCATGCTGCCGATGTGGACGAGCTACCTCGTCAAGGTGTACGCGTGGCGGCTGATCCTCGCCAAGCAGGGCATCGTCTCGTGGGCCTTTGCCACGCTCGGCCTCGAGGGCGTGCTCGACCGCATCCTCGAGACGCCCGTCATCGGCGGCCCGTCGCTCGCCTCCTCGTACATCGGCATGTTCATCGTGTTCGTGTACATGTGGCTGCCGTTCATGATCCTGCCGCTCGCGGCGGCGCTCGAGCGCGTGCCGGCGTCGCTGCTGCAGGCATCCGCAGACCTCGGCGCGCGACCGGGACAGACCTTCCGCAATGTCGTGGTCCCGCTGGCGCTGCCCGGTCTCGCCGCGGGGTCGATCTTCACGTTCTCGCTGACGCTCGGCGACTACATCATCCCGAGCGTCGTGGGCGCGCCCGGCTACTTCGTCGGGATGATGGTCTACCAGCAGCAGGGCACCGCCGGGAACATGCCGCTCGCGGCCGCTTTCTCGGTGGTGCCGATCGTGCTGATCTCGCTGTACCTCACCTTCGCGAAGCGGCTCGGAGCGTTCGATGCGCTCTAGGCGCGACTGGAACCGGGCCTCGCTCGGGCAGAAGCTCGCGGCCGCGGCGGGACTCGTCTTCCTGCACGCACCGGTGTGGGTGATCGTGCTCTACGCGTTCACGACCGAGGACCGCACCTACCAGTTCCCGCCGCCCGGCCTCACGCTGCACTGGTTCGAAGTGGCGTTCGCGCGCGAGGACATCTGGGCAGCGCTGCGGCTCTCGATCGTCGTAGCGCTCGTGGCCACGGCGATCGCGATCATGCTCGGGACGCTGGCTGCCTTCGCGCTCGCGAAACGCGACTTCCGCGGCAAGGAATCCATCACCCTGCTCTTCGTACTGCCCATCGCGCTGCCCGGCATCCTCACGGGCCTTGCGCTGCTCGTGGGTATACGCACGATCGGGCTCGAGCCGGGCTTCTGGACCATCGTCGCCGGCCACGCCACGTTCTGCCTCGTGATCGTCTACAACAATGTGGTCGCGCGGCTGCGGCGACTGCCCGGGAGCTGGGTCGAGGCGTCGATGGACCTCGGCGCGGACGGATTCCAGACGTTCCGCTACGTGTTGCTGCCGCAGATCGCGAGCGCGCTGCTCGCGGGTGGCATGCTGGCGTTCGCCTTGTCCTTCGACGAGATCATCGTCACGCTGTTTACGGCGGGCCACCAGCAGACGTTGCCGATCTGGTTTTACAGCGAGCTGTTCCGGCCCCGCGAGCGGCCGATCACCAACGTCGTCGCGGTCGTCGTCATGCTCGTGACGCTCGCGCCGATCCTGCTCGCCTATTACCTGACCAAGCCGGACGAGCAGTCGCCCGGCGGATGAAATTCGGTGCCTGGCACCTATTTTTCAGCGAGGCTCACATGCAAACCAAACTGCTCATCAACGGCAAGCTCGTCGCGGGCGAGGGCAAAATCGAAGAGGTGCTGAACCCGGCGACCGGCAAGGTCATCGCCAAGGTGGCCGAGGCTTCGCGCGGGCAGATCGACGCGGCCGTAAAGGCAGCCGATGCCGCATTCGATGGCTGGTCGCGCACGGCACCCAAGGATCGTGCCGCCCTGCTGCTCAAGCTCGCCGACCGCATCGAGGCGGACGGCCCGGCGTTCGCAAAGGTCGAGTCGCTGAATTGCGGCAAGCCATTGCCGGCCGCGCTGAACGATGAGATCCCAGCGATTGCGGACGTGTTCCGCTTCTTCGCCGGCGCCTGCCGCTCGATGAGCGGCGCCATCGCGGGCGAGTACCTCGCCGGATTCACCAGCATGATCCGCCGCGATCCGATCGGCGTCGTGGCCTCGATCGCGCCGTGGAACTACCCTCTGATGATGGCCGCGTGGAAGCTCGGCCCTGCGCTCGCCGCCGGCAACACATGCGTGTTGAAGCCGTCCGAACAGACGCCACTCACCGCGCTCAAGCTCGGCGAGCTGCTCGCTGAGATCCTCCCGGCGGGCGTCGTTAACATCGTGTGCGGTCGCGGCCCATCGGTCGGCGCGCCGCTCACGAAGCACCCGAAGGTGCGGATGATTTCGCTCACCGGCGACGTCGCGACGGGCGCGAAGATCCTCGGCCAGGCGAGCGACGGCATCAAGCGGACGCACCTGGAGCTCGGCGGTAAGGCCCCCGTCATCGTGTTCGACGACGCGGACATCGAGTCGGTGGTCTCGGGCGTGCGCACGTTCGGCTACTACAACGCAGGCCAGGACTGCACGGCCGCGTGCCGCATCTACGCGGGTTCCAAGGTGTACGACCGGCTCGTGGCGGACCTCTCCTCGGCAGTGAGCACCATCAAGACCGGCCTGCAGACAACGGCCGGCGTCGAGATGGGCCCGCTGATCAGCGCCGAGCAGCGCGATCGCGTCGCTGGATTCGTCTCGCGGGCACGCAAGGTAAAGCACATCGAGGTCACGGCGGGCGGCAACGCGGGCAGCGGCGGCGGCTTCTTCTTCGAGCCCACGGTGATCGCGGGTGCGCGCCAGGCGGATGAGATCGTGCAGCGCGAGGTCTTCGGCCCGGTCGTGTCGGTGACACGCTTCAAGGACGCGGACCAGGCGATCGCGTGGGCCAACGATTCGGACTACGGCCTCGCGTCGTCCGTGTGGACGCAGGATGTCGGCAAGGCACTCACGGTCGCCTCGCGCCTGCAGTACGGCTGCACGTGGATCAACACGCACTTCATGCTCGTGAGCGAGATGCCGCACGGCGGACTCAAGCGCTCGGGCTACGGCAAGGATCTCTCGATGTATGCGCTCGAGGACTACACCGTGGTCCGTCACGTGATGGCCAAGCTCTGATTGGGACTGTCCCCTGGCGGCACGCCGTGGGGACTGTCCCCGAGTCCGCAGATTCATAGGAGGAACAATCACCTGCGCGTGGCACCACGTCGGAGGATGACGAGGTGCCACGAAATGTTCACAGAACCGTCACACGCCAGCCTCGGCCGCTCCTCATCCTGTCGCCGTCACGAACATTCCACCCCCGGATGCTCCTGACCGCCTGAGGGACCGGCGAGAGGCAGCGTCGGCCGAACATC
>JBBIVG010000335.1:0-3337 GCA_037439865.1 Nevskiaceae bacterium | reverse complement strand
CTCGGCGCCAGCTCGAGCGCGCGACGCAGGTCGGCGCGGTCGGGCGGCCGGTCGGCCGCCCCTTCTCGTCCTCAGGTTCGCTGCTGCAGCGCTGCGATGCGCTGCTCGATGGGCGGGTGCGACGAAAACAGCGCCATGAATCCGGGCTTGTCGTTGATCCCGAACGCCTTGAGCGCGGGCGGCAGCGACGTGGGCTCGAGTCCACCGAGGCGCTTCAGTGCGTTCACCATCGGGCTCGGCGATCCCAGCAGTCCGGCAGACGCAGCGTCCGCGCGGAACTCGCGGCGCCGCGAGAACCACGCGACGATCATCGACGCGAGGATGCCGAGCAGGATCTGGCACACGATGACGGTAATGAAGTAGCCGGGGCCCGTGCCGCGCTCGGTGCGGAACACCGTCTTGTCCACGATGGATCCGACCACGCGCGACAGGAACACGACAAACGTGTTCAGGACACCCTGGATGAGAGTCATGGTGACCATGTCGCCGTTCGCGACGTGACCGATCTCGTGGCCGAGGACCGCCTCGACTTCCTCGCGGTTCATGCTCTGCAGCAGGCCCGTCGAGACCGCGACCAGCGCGGAGTTGCGGAATGCGCCGGTGGCAAAAGCGTTCGGCGGGCCGTCGTAGATCGCCACTTCCGGCATGCCGATGCCGGCCTTGTCCGCCAGGCGCTTGACCGTGTCCACCAGCCAGCGCTGGGCCTCGCCCTCGGAGCCCGTGACGACCTGCGCCCGCGTCGACATCTTCGCCACGAACTTCGACATCAGGAGCGAGATGATCGCGCCCGTGAAGCCGACCACGGCCGAGAAGGCGAGCAGGGGTCCCATGCCGCCCTGGTTGGCGAGCGCCTGGTCGATGCCGAGCAGTCGCAACACGATCGATATCACCACCAGCACGGCGACGTTCGTGGCGACGAACAGCAGGATCCGCATCATGAACAGACTCCTTGTGGGTCGGCCGTCGATCCGGCCGGTCGATGTACACCACATTGTAACGGGCTGGTGCTGCGGTCGGGCCCGGGCGCCGGGTCTTCCAGTGACGCATCCCCGCGCAACCTGATGTAAAGTCAACGAAAACAGGCTCCTTCGCGGGGGAAGGCATGTCTTACCGAGCCATCACTTACGCCGTCAACGGGCGGATCGCCACGATCACGCTCAATCGGCCCAGGCGCATGAACGCGATCAGCCTCGAGATGCCGGGGGAGATTGCCAGCGCCGTGGACGAGGCCAATCGCGACGACGGCGTGCACGTCATCGTCCTCACTGGCGCGGGTGACGGCTTCTGCAGCGGCTACGACCTCGTCGAGTTCGCCGAAAAGTCGGGCGAGCAGCCGGGTTCGCAGCTGGGCGCCGGCGGTGGCGACGCGCGGCCCTGGGACCCGATGGCCGATTTCTTCGGCATGTACGGGTTTACCCAGCAGTTCATGTCGCTGTGGCGGAGCTTCAAGCCCACGATCGCGCGCGTGCACGGGCCGGCGGTCGCGGGCGGCAGCGATATCGCGCTCTGCTGCGACCTCGTGGTCATGGCGGAAGAGGCGGTAATCGGTTATCCGCCGGCGCGTGTGTGGGGATGCCCGACGACGGCGATGTGGGTGTACCGCCTCGGGGCGGAGCGGGCCAAACGCATGTTACTCACCGGCGACCTGGTGGACGGCCGCGAGGCGGCGCGACTCGGCCTGGTGCTCGAAGCCGTGCCGCGCGCAAAGCTCGACGAACGAGTCGCGGCGCTCGCTGCCCGCATCGCATCCGTGCCGAAGAACCAGCTCATGCTGCAGAAGATGATGGTGAACCAGGCCTACGACGCCATGGGGCTCGCGAATACCCAACGCTTCGCGACGCTGTTCGACGGAATCACGCGGCACAGTCCGGAGGGCCTCTGGTTCAAGAGGCGCGCGGAGGAGGTCGGCTTCAAACAGGCCGTCCGGGAGCGGGACGGCGGCGAGCCGATCGCGCCGGACGCGAGCCGGCCGCTGGCGGACTGGCGGGGGGAGAAATGACGTTCGACATCCGCGACATCGAGGGTAATTGCATCCGGGCACTCGAGGCGGAGACACTCTGCGGCGCGTTCCAGACGACGGCAGCCGAACGCGCGGGACAGGTCGCCCACCGCCTGTCCGACGGCAGCGTCGAGTTCACCTTCGGCGACTTCGCCGAGCGCGTGCGCGGCGTCGCGACGGGCCTGCACTCGCTCGGCATCCGGCCGGGAGATACCGTCGGGTTGATGATGCTGAACCGGCCGCAGTTCGGCGTGGCCGACGTCGGGGCGATGCACGCGGGCGCCACGACGTTCTCGATCTACAACACGCTGAGCCCCGAGCAGATTGCGTACCTGTTCCGGAACGCGGGCAACCGCGTCGTGATCACGGAGCGCATGTTCCTGCCCAGGATCCTCGCCGCGCGCACGCCCGAGCTCGAGCACATCGTGCTGGTGGACGGCGAGGCGGAGGACACGATCGCGCTGCAGGACCTTGCCCAGCGCCACTCGCGGGGCTTTCACTTCGAGGACACCTGGCGCTCGGTCCAGCCGGGCGACGTCGTCACGCTCATCTACACCTCCGGGACCACGGGGCCGCCGAAGGCCGTGCAGCTCACGCATGCGAACGTGATGTTCGAGGCGCGCTCCGTTGCGAGCGCAATCCCGGTGCGACTCGGTGGCCGCACGATCTCGTACCTGCCGTCTGCGCACGTCGGTGACCGCGCACTTACGCACTACGCCGGATCGCTTTGCTATGGAAACGTGGTCACCTCGCTCCCGGATTACAAGCAGATCGGGGCGGCGCTCGGGTCCGTGCGCCCGACATCGTTCGGTGCGGTGCCGCGCGTCTGGGAAAAGATCAAGGGTGCGCTGGAGGGGGCCGGACTCGGTGCGCCAGCCCAGCTGCCCGAGCCCGTGAAGGCGGCGGTGCGCGCGCGGATCGGCCTCGACCAGGCCGACTGGTGCATCAGCAGCGCGGCCCCGGCGTCACCCGACGTGCTGCGGTATTTCAGCGACCTCGGCCTCGTCCTCAACGAAGGGTGGGGCATGTCGGAGTTGTCTTGCTTTGCGACACTCAATCCGCCGCGCGACGTGCGGCTCGGCACGGTCGGCCGCGCATTACCGGGCGTCGAACTGAAGCTGTTCGAGGACGGCGAGTTGCTGGTCCGCGCGCCGCTCGTGATGAAGGGCTACCGCGGCGATCCTGAGCGCACGGCGGAGGCGCTGGATGCCGACGGGTGGCTGCACACGGGCGACGTGGCCACGATCGACGGCGACGGCTACGTCACGATCGTCGATCGCAAGAAGGAGATCATCATCAACTCGGCCGGCAAGAACATGTCGCCGGCGAACATCGAGT
>JBBIVG010000334.1:0-3351 GCA_037439865.1 Nevskiaceae bacterium | reverse complement strand
TACAACATCGTCACGCTGAACAACCGCATACTCGCCACCGACGACGACGGGCGCGACCTGGCCTTCGACGTGTTCCCGGCCGACCTGATCTCGGGCGCCGACGTGCTGAAGTCGGCGCAGGCCTCGGCGGTCGAGGGCAGCATCGGCGGCACTGTGAACATGCGCACGGCGCGGCCATTCGACCAGCGGGGGCTCCATGCCGCCGTGCGTGCCGAGGCGAACGACAATGACATGTCGCGGTTGATGAACGGGAAACTGACCGGCCGGCGCGTCCCGGACGCCGCAGGGGCCGGTCGGACACATACACGAATGGAGGAGAAAAACATGAGCTGGTGGAGAACGAAGAGCACGCTCGGCACCTTGTGCGCGGTCCTGGCCCCAGTCGTGCCGCAGCTGGAAGCGCGGGCCGCGACGGCCACGGTCATCGCCTCGGGCCTCGTGAATCCCAAGGGCATCGACCAGTCGCCGAGCGGGGCGCTGTACGTTGCCGAGGCCGGCAACGGCGGCAGCGACTGCACCAGCGTGGCCGGCGCCTGTTTCGGCCTGTCGGGCGCGGTGACGAAAATCGATCCGACCGGAGTGCAGCCACCCGAGCGCATCGTCACAGGTCTGCCGTCCATCTACAGCGGCAGTCCGCGCGTCGCGGTCGGCGCGAACGACGTCTCCTTCTCTCGCTACGGGGCGCCCACGATCATCATGGGCCTCGGCGGCGACCTGAGCGTGCGCGAGAAGCTCGGCGCGAACGGCGCCAACCTGGGCAAGCTGCTGCGTATCCTCGGCGGCAATCGCACGATGGTCGTGGCGGACATCTCGGCGTTCGAGCAGTCCAACAATCCGGACGGCGGCGCGATCGACAGCAACCCCTACGGGTTCGAGGCGCAGCCTTCGGAGTGGGCCGTAACGGATGCGGGGGCGAACACGCTGGTCCGCGCGCGTCCGAACGGCAAGACGAGCCTGCTCGCGTTGTTTCCGCCGCAGATGGTCCAGAATCCCTTCGCGCCGCCCGGAGTGAAAATGCCTGCGCAGGCCGTGCCGACATCCGTCACGCGCGGTCCCGATGGCTACTGGTACGTCGGCACGCTGACCGGATTCCCGTTTGCGACCGGCGCAGCCAGTGTCTGGAGAGTGCCGCCCGAAGGTGGCACCCCGGAAATCTGCGCGTCCGGGTTCACGACGATCGTGGACGTGGCCTTCGATCCGTACGGCGAGCTCTATGTGCTCGAGATCTCGTCGGGCCTGCGCATGCCGCCCGGCCCGCCGCCGCCGCCGCTCAAGACGCCGGGCAAGCTGAAGCGCGTCGACGCGTGCGGCGCCGCGCCCGTCACCGTGTACGACAACGCCGATCCGACGAAGGGCGTCGTGCTCGAATACCCCGGCGGGGTCGTGATCGGACTCGACGGCGCGGCCTATGTCACGAACAAGACCGTCTCCTCCGGTGGCGGCGAGGTCGTGAAGATCGCGATGGACTGAACGGACTCCTCAAGCATCCGAGTCCGATCGGCTGGCACGCGGCACAGGGACGTGCTGCGTGCCATTTGTCTGGCTGACCGCCCGGTCCCGCATCGTGTTGCAGTGCGAAACGAATCGCAAAGGAGAACACCGTCTCGGGAATGCCCGCGCGAGCACGTGTAATTTATGCGACGACCGCCTGGCGGATCCCGTTGGGCGGCCCAGGGTTGGAGAACATCAGAGGAGCTCAGACAAAGATGAATATCAAGCGTGCACTCGTGTCAGTGATGCTCGCGGCCGTCCTCACGGTTCCGTTCGCGATCGCTCAGCAGGCGGAGACCGCGGCGCCGCCGGCCAAGGTCGCCCCGCCGGCAAAGTCCAAGGCGCCGGCCAATGCGGAAATAGTCGTCGTGGACCCGACGGGGACCGGTGGTACGCCCTCGGGCAAGCAGATCTTTGCCAAGGATCGCGCGACCGCCGTCGGCAAGTGCAAGGCCCAGTGCCCGTGGGGTGGCACGCTCACGCCGTCGGTTCCGCCGTCGGACTACTGGTACTGCACCTGCAAGAGCGCCATCGCCGAGTAGGCGTAGCCGGGGAGCGGCGCGAACGCGCGCCGCGACCAGCGATACGTGATGACGTGCCATCGTGCCTCCCCCTGAGGTGGTGCGCCGTCCCTGATCAGTCGTGCAGCCGGAGATCGCTGCCGCGGCGTGATTATTCTTTATTGGTGACCGGCAGCGGGTATGGCCGGGTGCGCCGAGCGCCGAATGTGCTACGGTTGAATCAGGGGGAGCATGAGCAACAAGATCTCCGATCAGCCGACGCGCCTCACCGCGCTCGCGTGCTTGCTAGTCATTCTGGGCTGCGTTGTCGCCGGCGCCGCGCATGCCGATCAGATCGACGACTACGTCAAGATCCAGCTCCAGCGACAGCACATACCCGGCCTGTCGCTCGCCGTCGTGCAGGATGGGCGAGTCGTGAAGCAGCAGGGGTACGGATTCGCGGATCTTGAACTCGAGGTCCCGGCAACCCCGGCTTCGGTCTTTGAGATCGGATCGATCAGCAAGCAGTTTCTCTCCGCCGGTGTCATGACCCTGGTCGAGGAGGGCAGGCTGGACCTGGGCGATCCCATCGCGAAGTTCCTGCCGGAACTTCCCTCCGCCTGGAGACAGGTGACGGTCCGCCAATTGCTGACCCACACGTCCGGCATCCCGGACTTCGAAGAAATCCTGGGCTACGGTGCCTACCGCAACTCGACGACGGTGGAGCGACTGCTGGCCGTTGCAGCCGGCAAGCCCATGGACTTCCCGCCCGGGACGCAATGGCACTACAGCAACACGGGTTACTACCTGCTCGGGCTCATCGTCGAGAAGATCACGGGCGAACCCCACGTGACCTTCGAGAGACGACGCATCTTGGGTCCCGCGGGAATGACACATACCCGCAGCAGCGAGCCCCTCGAGCTCATTCCCGGCCGTGCCTCCGGGTATGAATTCACGAACGGGCGTTTGGAGAATCGCGATGCCATGCAGCCGACGGCCGTCGGCGGAGCGGGTGACCTCGTGTCGACGGTCGGCGACCTTCTCGCGTGGATTGCCGTGCTGGACGCGCAGTCGATCCTGAAGAAGGACAGCTATGCGCAGATATGGGCCGATCAGACCCTGGTCGACGGCTCACGGAGCGGCTACGGCTTTGGTTGGGAACTGTCGCCCATCCATGGCCACAGGGTGCAGAGCCACTCGGGCGCGACCGCCGGGTTCAGTTCAAACATCCTGCGGCTTCCGGACGACCGTGTCTCCGTCATCGTGCTCACCAACACCGGCAGCGCGAATCCCGTTTCGATCACGAACCACATCGCGAGACTGCTTCTGCCGGCTCTCGTGTACCCGGCCGTTCCAGACC
>JBBIVG010000333.1:0-3371 GCA_037439865.1 Nevskiaceae bacterium | reverse complement strand
CGCAGAGCTTCGGTGCCACCTATAAGGGTCGCAAGTCGAACGCGCTGTCGCTCATCGGCGCGACGTCGTTCTTCCCGTCGAAGCCGCTGGGCTGCTACGGCGACGGCGGCGCACTCTTCACCGACGACGACCGGCTCGCCCAGCTCATGCGCGAGATCCGCGTGCACGGGCAGGACCGTCGTTACCACCACCCGCGCCTCGGGCTGACCGGCAGGCTCGACTCGATCCAGGCGGCGGTGCTGCTCGCCAAGATGGAGATCTTCGACGACGAGGTCCGGGCGCGCGACCGCGTCGCCGCGACCTATGCGCGGCTCATCGCCGAGGCCTTCGGGCCAAACGGCAAGGTGCGCGCGCCGTACGTCGAGTCCGTCAATACCTGCGTGTTCGCCCAATACACGGTGGAAGTGGACCGGCGCGAGATCGTCGAGACCCGCATGAAGGAGCGGGGCGTGCCGACTGCCGTGCACTACCCGATGTCGCTGCACCAGCAGCCCGTGTTCGCGTACCTCGGGCAACCCGAGGGAGCGTTTCCGGTCTCCGAGGCGGCGGCGCGGCGAGTCATCAGCCTGCCGATGCACCCGTACCTCACCGAGGAGCAGCAGGCGAAGGTCGTGTCGGCGCTCGCGGAGTCCGTGGGAGGCTGAGCGGATGCGCCAGATCGTCCTCGACACCGAGACCACCGGCCTCGAGCCCGAACTCGGCCATCGCATCATCGAGATCGGCTGCATCGAGGTCGTGAACCGGCGGCGCTCGGGCCGGGTGTTCCACCGCTACCTGTGCCCGGACCGCGAGATCGACGCAGGCGCGCTCGAGGTGCATGGGCTCACCGAGGCGTTCCTGAAGGAGCAGCCACGGTTCGCCGAGATCGCGGGCGAGCTGCTGGAGTTCCTGCGCGGTGCCGAGCTGATCATCCACAACGCTCCGTTCGACGTCGCGTTCCTCGATGCGGAGCTGGCGCGACTCGCCGAGCCGCCGGGTCGCATCGGCGACCATTGCCAGGTGCTCGACACGCTGCAGATGGCGCGGCAGATGCACCCCGGCCAGCGCAACGGTCTGGATGCGCTGTGCAAGCGCTATTCCGTGGACAACTCGCACCGCGAGCTGCACGGCGCGCTCCTCGACGCCGACCTGCTGCTCGAGGTGTACCTCGCCATGACCGGCGGGCAGGGCGCGTTGACGCTCGGCGAGGAGGCCGAGGCCACGACCACGCGCGCGGCCTCGAAGCGCGCCAAGCGGCCGCGGGGCACGCTCGTCGTGCGCCGCGCGGACGCCGCCGAGCTGAGTGCGCACGGCGAGCGGCTCGCGGCGCTCGACAAGGCGAGCGGGGGCAAGACGGTGTGGCGGACCTTCGAGCAGGCCACATGACGGCCACGCTGGCCCAGGCGTTCGCCCGCGATTTCCTCGGCCACGCGCCCGGCTGGTACAAGCTCACGATCGTCGCGTTCCTGGTCGCGAACCCGGTGCTCATGATCCTCTTCGGCCCGGTCGTGACGGGCTGGATGCTGCTGGCGCAGTTCATCTTCACGCTGGCGATGGCGCTGCGCTGCTATCCGCTGCAGCCGGGCGGACTGCTCGCGATCGAGTCGGTGCTGATCGGGCTCACCTCGGCCGAGGGCGTGTACGCGGAGGTCAAGCAGGCCATCCCGGTCGTGTTGCTCCTGATCTTCATGGTCGCGGGCATCTACTTCCTGCGCGAACTGCTGCTGTACGTCTTCACGCGGCTGCTGCTCAAGGTGCGCTCGTCCTCGCTGCTCGCGGTGCTGTTCTGCGGCGTGGCGGCGTTCCTGTCGTCGTTCCTCGACGCACTGACGGTGGTGGCCGTCGCGATCACGGTCGGGGTGGGCTTCTACGAGGTTTACCACCGCGTGGCGTCGGGCAAGCAGCACGACGCGAACCACGATGCGACGCACGACACGGGCGTGTTCGTCCTGCATCGCGACAACCTCGAGCAGTTCAGGGCGTTCCTGCGCGGGCTCATGATGCATGCGGCGGTGGGCACGGCCATCGGCGGCGTCATGACGCAGGTCGGCGAGCCGCAGAACCTGCTCATCTCCGAGCAGGCCGGCTGGAACTTCGTGGAGTTCTTCGTCGCGGTGGCGCCCGTCTCCGTGCCGGTCGCCGTGGCGGGGCTCCTGACCTGCTGGACGCTCGACCGGTTCAAGCTGTTCGGCTACGGGGCTGCGCTCCCCGACGACGTGCGCGCCGTGCTGCGCGACTACGCGGAGCACCTGGCAGCGAAGGCCACGGTCCGTGACCGGTACGTGCTGATCGTGCAGGCGCTCGTGGCCCTGACACTGGTCCTCGGGCTCGCGTTCCACGTGGCGGAGGTGGGACTCATCGGACTCGTCGTCATCATCCTCGCGACGAGCTTCACGGGCGTGATCGAGGAGCACCAGATCGGCAAGGCCTTCGAGTCGGCGCTGCCGTTCACGGCGCTGCTCGTCGTGTTCTTCGTGATCGTGGCCGGCATCCACGACCAGCATCTCTTCGAGCCGGTCATCCGGTCGGTGCTGGCGCTCGAGGGGCGCACGCAGGCGGCTGCCCTGTACCTCGCGACCGGGGCGCTCTCCACGATCAGCGACAACGTGTTCGTGGCGTCCATCTACATCACCGAGATCAAGTCCGCGCTGCTGCAGGGAATCGTCTCGCGCGAGCAGTTCGATGCGGCGGCCGTCGCCATCAACACGGGCACCAACATCCCGAGCGTCGCCACGCCGAATGGGCAGGCGGCGTTCCTGTTCCTGCTGACCTCGACGTTGGCGCCGCTGATCCGGCTCGGGTACTTCCGCATGATCTGGATGGCCCTGCCGTATTTCGCCGTCATGACGGCGGTCGGGCTGGCGGCGGTGGTGTGGCTGCTTTGAGGGAGCCGCGATCGGTTGAGGAATAGCGGGTGGGGGAGGGCGCACCGGGGCAACTTGACGCCTGTCTCATTTATCGAACGGTCCGTGTGGCATCCTTATGCCCAAAGACGAAGCCCGTCCCCGGACCCTCTTCACGATCCGCCAAACGCCAACCGCTGGTCACTCCTCACCAACCTATGCCTCGATTCAATCTCCGCAACCTCCGCGTCGGGGTCGTCGGCCTCGGCTACGTCGGCCTGCCGCTCGCCGTCGAGTTCGGCAAGCGCTTCAGCACCGTCGGCTTCGACATCAAGCAGGGCCGCGTCGACGAACTGAAGAGCGGCCACGACAGCACGCTCGAGACGGACGAGGCGGAGCTCGCCTCCGCCACCAAGCTCACCTACACGACGAAGCTCGCGGACCTGAAGCCCTGCCGCGTGTTCATCGTCACCGTCCCGACGCCGATCGACGAGTACAAGCGGCCGGACCTCACGCCGCTCGTGAAGTCGAGCGAGGCGGTCGGACAGG
>JBBIVG010000332.1:0-3456 GCA_037439865.1 Nevskiaceae bacterium | reverse complement strand
CGTCCGACACGTAGCAGGTGCGCCACTTCTTGGTGCCGCCGAAGTCGCGCTGGGCCACGAGGCCGTGGGCCTCGTTGCGCTCGGTGATCGTGACCTTCTGGCTGTTGATGATCACGTCGCGGTCACCCTGGCGGACACGGCTCCAGGGAACGCCCCAGGCGGCGAGCTCGCGCACGGCCTTGGGCGCAGTATTCACGAACATCCGCACGACCTGCTGGTCGGCGCCCCAGTCGCTGCCCCGGACGGTGTCCTCGAAGTGCACGTCCTCGTTGTCGCCCTGGCCCTTGATCACGTTGCCGAGGCTCGCCTGCATGCCGCCCTGGGCGGCCGCCGAGTGGGAGCGCTTGGGCGGGACGAGCGAGAGGACGATGGCGTCGTGGCCGCGGCGGCGGGCGCCGATCGCGACCCGCAGCCCGGCGAGACCGCCGCCGATGACGAGGACGTCGGTGTAGATGACTTTCATGGCTGGTGCCCCCCCGTGACCCAGGCCGGCTCGTAGGGCTGGCCGTAGAACGGAGCGTGCTCGATGCCGATCTTCACGTAGGCGGCCAGCGTCGCGACGCCGAGCACCAGGAAAAAGGCCGTGATCGCCCACTTGAACGCCCGCAGCTTGCGCCGGGTCGCGTCCGGGTCGCCGCGCTCGAACCAGCCCCACTTGAGCGCCAGGCGGTACAGCCCGATGCCGCCGTGGAACTCGACGGCGAACAGCATGATGAGGTACAGCGGCCACATCAGGTCGCTCCACATGCGGTCGGCGGACCCGAACGGCCCGATCCGCTCCGGACGGGTCATCATGATGTACAGGTGCACCGAGGCCATGAAGAACAGCGCGAAGCCGGTCACGACCTGCCAGTACCAGAGCGTCGTGTCCTCGTGCTTCATGCCGGCCATGTGGTCGCGGTAGGTGCGGTACTGCCGGTAGCTCGCGGGGAACTTGCGCAGCGCGAGCGCCGCGTGCGTGACGAAGAGCGCGAAGACGATCGCGACGATGAGCGAGACGAGCCAGTAGAGGCTGCGTCCGAAGATGAAATAGCCCTCGAAGAAGCGCGCCACCGCCCACATCGCGTCCTTGCCGAGCAGGATTGTCGCGACGAAGAACATGTGCCCCCACATGAAGAGCCCCAGCGCGAGGCCGGTGCCGCTCTGCAGCAGGTCGAGGCGCGCGGGCCAGCGGGATCGCGCCGCGAGCGCGAGCGACACGGACCGGTCGGGGACATGGACTGACGTGTTCACGCGCGGCTCCTGCAACTCGCCCACGAGGGTTCGGATTTCGATTGATCGAGGCACCGCAGCACCATAAGTGTTTTCCGTAGGCAGATGAATGGGTTGCACCTGAATATAGTCTGCGCCGAAAATCAGCACCCGCTAATGAACCCCTACCTCTCCTTCTTCGTCTACCTCCTTGCGATCCTCGGGTTCGTCGCCGTCACGCTTTGGCTCAACAAGGTGGTGGGACCGAAGCCGGCCCCGACCGACGTCAAGCTCGAGCCTTTCGAGTGCGGCGCCACTGCGATCGAGCAGGTCAACGTCAAGGCGGTGCCGGTCAAGTACTACGCGATCGCCGTCGTTTTCATCCTGTTCGACCTGGAGACGGTGTTCCTCTTCCTGTGGGCGCTCGGCGCCCAGCCGCTCTCGGGCGCGCTTCTCGCGGCGCTCGGCGTCTTCATGGTCCTGCTGGTCGTGATCATGCTGTACGTGTGGCGGACCGGGCTCCTCGAGGAGGTGACGCGGTGACCACGCAGCCGGCCCGTCCGGCGCCTTCGGGCGCCTTCGAGTACCTGACCACCAAGAAGGACGAGTTCGTCGGCTGGGCCCGCAAGTTCTCGCTGTTCCCCTACCCGTTCGTCACGGCGTGCTGCGCGATGGAGTTCATGTCGGTGAGCTCCACGCTCTACGACACCGACCGCTTCGGCGCGGCCCTGCCCCGGTTCACCCCCCGCCAGTCCGACCTCCTGATGGTCGTCGGCACGGTGACCCACAAGCAGGCCCCGGTCCTGAAGAAGGTCTACGAGCAGATGTGCGAGCCCAAGTGGGTCATCGCCTTCGGCGTGTGCGCCACGAGCGGCGGCTTCTACCAGAACTACGCCGCCCTGCCGGGCATCGACAAGATCATCCCGGTCGACCTGTACATCCCCGGCTGCCCGCCGCGGCCGGAGATGGTCATCGACGGGATCATGAAGCTCCAGGACAAGATCGCCCGCGAGCGCCACCCGATCATCAACGAGAAGTTCTGACCGTGAACGAAGCCGTCTTCGAACAGGTTCGCGAGCACCTCGCCGGCGTGGCCCAGGAAGCCGCCGTGGCGAACGGGGTGCTGGCCCTCCTCATCGAGCCGGCAAGCCTGCTGGACGTGGTCCGCGCGCTGAAGGACACGTTCGGCTTCGACATGTTCCTCGACGTCACGGCCGTGGACTGGCCCGAACGCGAGCCCCGCTTCGACGTCGTCTGGCACTTCTACTCGACCCGGCACTTCGTCCGCGTGCGTGTGAAGACCCGCGTGGCGCTCGCCGAGCCGACGGTGGACACGCTCGTGCCGTTCTACGGCTCCGCGCGCTTCATGGAGCGGGAATGCCACGAGATGTACGGCATCGTCTTCCGCGGCAACGACGACCTGCGCCCGATCCTGCTCTACGAGGGCTTCGAGGGCTATCCGCTGCGTAAGGACTATCCGAAGCAGAAGGAGCAGCCGCTGGTGCCCTACCTGCCCCAACCGGGTGCGAAGCCATGAGCGCGCCGGTCACGAAGCTGCCGAACCCGATCCGGCCGGCGTTCGAGTCGGCCTCGGCGGACGGCAACGTCATCGTCAACATCGGACCGTCGCACCCGGCGACCCACGGCACGATCCAGATCGTGGCCGAGCTCTCGGGCGAGCGGGTCATCCGCACCGACGTGCACTGCGGCTACCTGCACCGGGGATTCGAGAAGGAGTGCGAGTCGCACACCTGGCACAACCTGATCCCCTACGTCGACCGGCTGAACTACTGCTCCGCGCTGATCAAC
The DNA here is from genome assembly GCA_037439865.1 of Nevskiaceae bacterium. Taxonomy (GTDB): domain Bacteria; phylum Pseudomonadota; class Gammaproteobacteria; order Steroidobacterales; family Steroidobacteraceae; genus RPQJ01. Next base: position 456 of record JBBIVG010000332.1, on the reverse strand, counting down.
GACTTCGCCTACTGCGAGGCCGTCGAGAAGCTGATGGGGATCGAAATTACCCCGCGCGCCAAGTACTTACGTACGCTCCTCGCCGAGTACTCGCGCATCGCCGACCACCTGACGTGCATCGCCGCCGCGCTCATGGAACTCGGCGCGATGACGGCCTTCCTGTACCTCGTCACGATCCGCGACTACATCTACGAGCACATCGCGGACCTCACGGGCGCCCGTGTCACCTACAGCTACGGTCGCATCGGCGGCCTGGCCCACGACCTGCCGGCAGGCTGGCTCAAGCGCCTCGACGAGATCCTGGACCAGATGGACACGTTCACGGGCCGCGTGCACGGGCTCGTGGACCGCAACCGCATCTTCATCGACCGCATGCGCGACGTGGGCGTGCTCTCGCAGGCCGACGCGCTGTCCTACGGCTACACGGGCCCGATGCTGCGCTCGACGGGGCTCGCC
>JBBIVG010000331.1:0-3459 GCA_037439865.1 Nevskiaceae bacterium | reverse complement strand
CGGCAAGCCGCGCAAGGTGCTGATGCAGGCGCCGAAGAACGGCTTCTTCTACGTGCTCGACCGCGTGACCGGTGAACTCATCTCGGCAGACAAGTACGCCCCCGTCACGTGGGCGAGCCAGGTGGACCTCAAGACGGGGCGACCGGTCGAGTCGGACGTGGCGAACTACAGCCGCGAGACCCGGATGATCGTCCCCGCGCCGTTCGGCGCGCACAACTGGCAACCGATGGCGTTCAACCCGAAGACCGGGCTCGTCTACATCCCTGCGATGCAGCCGATGGGCATCTACACGCCGAACAAGGAATTCCTCGCGACGGGCAAGTACACGCGCCGCGACATGTTCTGGAACCCCGGAATCGACTGGAACACGTACATCGACACCATCGGCGACCTGCTGAAGCAGTTCGGTGGCGTGCTGCCGCCCGATCACGGCTACCTCAAGGCCTGGGACCCGCTGCAGAAGAAGACCGTCTGGGAGATCGAGCACCCGGCGTTCTGGAACGGCGGCCTGCTCACGACCGGCGGCAACCTGCTGTTCCAGGGCACGGGTGACGGTCGCTTCGTCGCCTACGCGGCCGATACCGGCAAGATCCTTTGGGCGCAACCGACCATGATCGGCATCATCGCGCCGCCGATGACGTACGAGGTCGATGGCGAGCAGTACGTGGCGGTGATGGCGGGTTACGGCGGCGCGGGCGGCGTCACGGGCGGCGATCCGCGCACCATGGCGTCAGGCAAGTACGTCAACGATGGCTACGTGCTCGCGTTCAAGCTCGGCGGCCAGGCGCCGATGCCGCATGTCGCCGAGAAGAACGCGTCGATCCCGGAGCAGCCGCAGATCGACGCTACGCCGGCGCAGATCGAGAACGGCAAGTACAAGTTCATGTCCACGTGCATGGTGTGCCACGGGGCGCTCGTGGTGTCGGGCGGCGTGACGCCGGACCTGCGCATGCTGCCGCCGGAGAAGCACGCGATCTTCAACCAGATCGTCTACGACGGCGTGATCCACGGCGCCGGCATGCCGAAGCTCGCCGACCTGCTGACCGAGCAGGACGTCCACGACATCCACGCCTACGTCATCTCACGCGCGAACGAGGATCGCGCCGCGGCTGCGGCCGCGAAATAGGGGAATAGGGGACAGTCCCCTATTTCGCTGCGTCAGTTGTTCTTCGCGCCCTGCTTCACCCAGCGGCGGATCGTCTTGATCTCATCCTCGGTGAGCGGATTGGCGCCGCCATGGGGCATCTTGATCGACGGGTCCACGCGCCCCTCGATCAGCATCACGAGCACGCTGGTCATCGGGTCGCCGGGCAGCACGACCGGCCCGAACTTGGTGCCCTTCATCAGCGAGTCGTAACCCTGGAGGTCGAACCCGCTCGCCACGTAGCCCGGTTGCCCCGGAACGTGGCAGGACGCGCAGTGCTTCGCGAGGATCGGCGCGACGTCCTTCTGGTAGCTCGCTTCCTGGTGGTGCTTGCGCGCGCAGCCCGCACCCGTCGCGAGCGCCAGGGTCGCGACACCGAGCCACAATACCCTGCTCGTGCTCATCTCAGCCCCTCAACCTGGTCGTAAGTGGCGCAACGCTGTGCCGCTGCGCTCCGGACGGCAATCCGCTGTTCTACCTAGCGCCGACGTTGCGGAAAGTGAGATTGATTCGTTCTCCGGTCGTCGCGCGCGTCTTCGGCACGGCGTGCAGCCAGTGATGCTGCGTCGGCCCCGACATGAGCAAAAGGCTGCCGTGCCCGAGCGGGAGCTCGAGTCTCGAGTCCTTGCGCCGGCGATGCCGCATGCAGAACCGCCGCGTCGCCCCGAGCGACACCGAGGCGATCACCGGGTCGCGCCCGAGTTCCGGCTCGTCGTCCGAGTGCCAGCCCATGCCGTCCCGACCGTCGCGATACAGGTTGAGCAGCACCGCGTTGAACGAATGCCCGGTGAGCTCGCGGACGCGCTCCCGGATCGCCTCGAGCGGCGGCGTCCAGGGCAGAGGATCGTGTGCCGTGCCCGTGTACGTGTAACGCGCGTCCGGGTCGCCGTGCCACGCCACGAGGCGCGGTACGAGCCGGCGCCGGCCGAAAATCGTCACCTCTTCGTGCTGCCACGCGATTCCGCCGCGAAGCTCGTCGAATAGCCGCGAGGCCTCGCGCGGCTCGAACGCGGCCGGCCAGAGCCTGACGTCCGCGTCTGCGAGCGCGAAACGCTGGCCCTCGTCCTGCCCCGGGAACCTCGCTTCCGGCATGAGGCGAAGCCTAGCCCGGGACCACCGGCGGTCGCGAGCGGCGACGCGGCAAGGCAACGGCGGCGACGCCCTGCGACTGGCAGCCCGGGCCGGGCCGGTCCACAATGATGCGCCGCAACATGCCCCTGTGGAGCAGTCCATGCCCAGCCTCCGCGCCCGGCTCACGAATGCCTTCTTGCGCCTCACGACCAAGTCGATGTGGCGACCCGGGCTCGACATCCAGGAGGTCCGCGCCCACGGCGCGAAGATGGACGCGCGGCTCGGGCGAAATGCGCCGCCCGTGGCGATCGAGGAAGTCGAAATCGACGGGGTGAAGGCCACGTGGTACGGCGAGCCCGGCCTCGCCGAGCGCGGCACGGTCCTCTACCTGCATGGCGGCGCCTGGTGCCTGCACTTCCCCAACATGTACCGGCGCCACGCGACGAACCTGTCGCGGCTGACCGGCATGCGCGTGCTGCTGCCGGATTATCGACTGGCGCCGGAGCATCCCTTCCCGGCGCCTACCGACGATTGCCTCGCCGTCTACCGCTGGCTGGTCGAGCAGGGCTACGCGGCCCGGCCGCTGGCCGTCGCCGGCGATTCGGCGGGCGGCAGCCTCACGCTCGTGACGCTCATGCGCGCCCGGAATGCGATGCTGCCGATGCCCGGGTGCGCGGTGCTCCTGTCGCCATCCACGGACCTCACGCTGTCCGGCCCTTCGGCAAAGTACAACGCGGACGCCGACCCGATGTTCGCGGCCGGCGCGGCGGACCTGCTGCCTCCGCTCTACTGCGACGGCCAGGACCTGCTCAACCCGCTCATCTCGCCCCTGTTCGGCGACTGGAGCGGGCTCCCGCCGCTGCTCTTCCACGCGGGCTCGACGGAAATGCTGCTCGACGACTCGGTGCGGGCGCACGATCGCGCCCTGCAGGCGGGTGTCGCCGCGGAAATCGAGGTGTGGCTCGGCGTGCCGCACGTGTTCCAGGTGTTCGCCTGGCTGCCGGAGGCGAAGCTGGCCATGCGCCAGGTCGCGGACTTCATCCTGCGGCACGCGCAACCGTTGCAGCGCGAGACGCCGAAGATCACGAGCGAGCCGGCGGCCGTCGCCGTGGGAGTGGAGGCGGAAATCCGCCAGAGCGCGTGACGGCGCGCGTCGACTGTGCTCAGGACCGCGCGCGGTCGCACAGGAAGCCGGCCACTTCGTCGAGCGCGCGATCCGCATCGCGGAGCACGCCCGCGCCCGA
>JBBIVG010000330.1:0-3486 GCA_037439865.1 Nevskiaceae bacterium | reverse complement strand
CAAGCAGGCGTACAAGCGCGAGTACGGGCCGTTCGCATTCGTGTTCCGGGCGCTGAACCTGAAGCCGAAGGTCACGGCGGAGCAGCTGCAGGAATGGCAGCACCTCATCTACGACTCGTGCACCGTGTGTGGCCGCTGCTCGCTCATGTGCCCGATGGGCATCGACATCGCGGCCCTGATCTCGCAGGCGCGCCACGGCATGTTCCACGCCGGGCTCGTCCCGCACGAGCTCTGGGCCGTCGCGGAGCGCGGCAAGCGCGAGGGCAGCCCGCTCGGCGCGACGCCCAAGGTGTTCCAGGATCGCCTCGAGTGGCTCGCCGACGACCACGAGGTCGAGATCCCGCTCGACAAGGCGCGGGCCGAAGTGCTCTGCACGATGTCGTCCATCGAGATCATGAAGTACCCGGACTCCGTGGTCGCCACGGCCCGGATCATGAATCACCTCGGCCTCGACTGGACCTTCCGCTCGGACGGCTACGAGGCCACGAACTTCGGGCTGCTCTCCGGCAACGCAGCGTGGCAGAAGGAAATGTCCTTGAAGCTGATCAACGCCGCCGTCGCCTGCGGGGCGAAGACGCTGATCCTGCCCGAGTGCGGCCACGCGTACACCGCGCTGCGCTGGATGGGGGCCAACATGTACGGCAAGCCGCTGCCGTTCCGGGTGCTGCACATGTCGGAGTTCCTCGCGGAGAACGTGCAGAACGGCAAGCTGAAGCTCAGGAAGTTGCCGAAGAGCGCCACGTTCCACGATCCCTGCCAGGTGTCGCGGCGCGGCGGCGCGATCGAGGCGCCGCGGGTGGTGCTCGAGGCGCTCGGCGTCGAGCTGCGGGAGATGTTCCCGACCAGGGGCACGAACTGGTGCTGCGGTGGCGGCGGCGGCGTGGTCGCCAACCGCCGGGCCGATGACCTGCGCCACAAGGTGTTCCGCATCAAGATGGAGCAGATCGAGCAGACCGGTGCCGAGGTGCCTGTGACCAGCTGCGCCAACTGCCGCCAGACGTTCGACGACGGGCAGGCCCATTACAAGTGGGACAAGGAGATGCACAGCCTGCTCGAACTCGTGGCCGACAACCTGGCCGAGGAGTCTGCATGAGTGCCGCTGCACCGAGGGTCGTGGTCGACCCCATTACGCGCATCGAGGGCCACCTGCGCATCGAGGCGGAAACGGATGCCACGAACCGCATCGTCAAGGCGTACAGCGCCGGCACGATGGTGCGCGGGCTCGAGATCATCCTCAAGGGGCGCGACCCGCGGGACGCCTGGGCCTTCGCGCAGCGCATCTGCGGCGTGTGCACGCTGGTGCACGGGATCGCCTCGGTCCGCGCGGTCGAGGACGCGCTCAAGTACGAGGTCCCGGCGAACGCGAACCTCGTGCGCAACCTGATGATCGGCGCGCAGTACATCCATGACCACGTCATGCACTTCTACCACCTGCACGCACTCGACTGGGTGGACGTGGTCTCCGCGCTGACCGCCGATCCCGCCGCGACTTCCCAGCTCGCGCAGTCGCTGTCGAGCTATCCGAGATCCTCGCCCGGCTACTTCGCGGATGTGCAGAAGCGGCTCCGCACCTTCGTCGAGGGCGGCCAGCTCGGCATCTTCGCGAACGGGTACTGGGGCCACCCGGCGTACCGCCTGCCGCCCGAAGCCAACCTGATGGCCGTGGCGCACTATCTCGACGCGCTCGCGTGGCAACGCGACGTCGCTCAGCTGCATACGATCTTCGGCGGCAAGAACCCGCACCCGCACTTCGTGGTGGGCGGCGTGCCGAACCCGATCGACCTCGACTCCGACTCCGCGATCAACGCCAAGCGCCTCGCGCAGGTCCAGGACGTGATCGTGCGCATGCGCGATTTCGTCGACCAGGTGTACCTGCCCGACACGCTCGCCATTGCCGGCTTCTACAAGGACTGGGCGGCGCAGGGCGAAGGGCTCGGCAACTTCCTCTGCTACGGCGACTTCCCTTCGCACGGCATCAATGACCCGAAGTCCTTGCTCGTCCCGCGCGGGGTCATCCTCGACCGCGATCTCACCACGATCCACGAGGTGGACCTGCACGATCCTGGCCAGATCCAGGAGTTCGTCTCGAGGGCTTACTACGACTACGACGGGGGCAAGCAAGCCGGCCTGCACCCCTACGATGGCGAAACCCGGTTGAACTACACGGGCCCGCAACCGCCCTACGAGTTCCTCGACGTCGATCGGGAATACAGCTGGCTCAAGTCACCGCGCTGGAAGGGCAAGGCCGTCGAAGTCGGGCCCCTGGCGCGGATGCTGATGATGTACGCGAGCGGGAACGCCCAGGCGCGGGAACTCGTCGACATGACACTCGCCAGGCTCGGGCTCCCGGTCGACGCGCTCTGCTCGACGCTCGGGCGCACGGCGGCCCGCACGCTCGAGACGAAGATCTTCGCCGACGCGATGCAGGGCTGGTACGACCAGCTGATCGCCAACATCAAGGCCGGCGACACGCGCACCTTCAACGACGCGCTGTGGGAGCCCTCGACGTGGCCGGACAAGGCGCGCGGCGTCGGCTTCATGGAAGCCCCGCGCGGCGCGCTGGGCCACTGGATCGTGATCGAGAACGGCCGCATCGCGAACTACCAGGCCGTGGTCCCGAGCACCTGGAATGCGGGACCGCGTGACCCTCAGGGCCAAGCCGGCGCGTACGAGGTTGCGCTCGTCGGCCACCAGCTGCACGACCCCGCCCAGCCGATCGAGATCCTGCGCACGATCCACAGCTTCGACCCCTGCATCGCCTGCGCGGTCCACGTCGTCAACGCCAGGGACCGGGTTGCGCCGCCCCCGATCACGGTGAGGCCGTCGCCGAGCGCGTGAATCCGGCTGGCGTCGCGCGCCGCGACACCCTATAGTCGGCAGACATATTAGACATCGCGCAAATAAGAGCGGTCGCGAATGGCGCGGCCCGCCTCGAATGCGCAAATGGGGGATCGACGATGATGCGAATCGAGTGCGTGCAGACGCGGCGTTCCCGGCGCCTGCTGATCCTGGCTGCAGCATCCACTGTGCTTGCGCTCACGACAGCGCCGAGCCGGGAGGCGTGGGCGTCCGAGCCCGCCCTCATGTCCGGCGAGTGGGGCCCCGCGGCCTGCGCCGCGTGGAACGAAGACCCGGTCCTGACCACGGACCTGGTGAAGAGCGGCTGGATCAAGAACGACAAGGGCCGCGGCTTCAAGGTCATGCAGGTGTACCGCTCGGATTGCGGAGACAAGCCGACCGTCGAACTGCGCGTCGCGCTCAAGGACGGCAGGGCCGAGTGCGTGTACGGCGGGCCCGTCGAGACGCAGAAGCTCGAGGGCGGTGCCGACTACGTCATGTACGCCACGACCGAGCGCTGGAAGCAGATGGGAGCCGGCGAGTACGGGCCGATGAAGGCGATGATGTTCGGCCGGCTGCACTTCAGCGGCCCGATGGGCTAGGCCATGGGCAACATGGGCCCGTTCGGTGGGTTCCTGAAGCTCGCGG
>JBBIVG010000329.1:0-3499 GCA_037439865.1 Nevskiaceae bacterium | reverse complement strand
GCTCTTCATCCGCAACGCCCGTTACCTGCCGCCCGAGCTGCCGCAGCTCGAGGGGCCCGAGGGCACCGAAGGGATGGTCGCGCAGCTCTACCTCGACTCGCAGGGGCGGCTGCTCGAGGCGGGACTGCGCCTCACCGGCGTGCGGCTCGACGAGCGCGGCGCGTGGGAGCTCGAGCTCGCGAACGGCGTCGTCGTGAAGCTCGGTCGCCAGGCCGTCACGGACCGCCTGGACCGTTTCATCCGGCTCGCGAGTTCGCTCGTCGCGAAGCGGCTCGCGGAGATCAACTACGTGGACATGCGCTACACCAATGGATTCAGCGTCGGCTGGAACGCGCGTTCCGCCGTCGCCGTCGCCCCGCAGGAGGACGCGACACCCGATGCCTAGGAAACCAGAACGCAACCTGATCGTCGGCCTCGACATCGGTACCTCGAAGGTGGTCGCGATCGTCGGCGAGCTCGGCTCCGACGGCACCATCGAGGTCGTCGGCGTCGGGTCGCACCCGTCGCGCGGCTTGAAGAAGGGCGTGGTCGTCAACATCGACTCGACCGTGCAGTCGATCCAGCGCGCCGTCGAGGAAGCGGAACTGATGGCCGGCTGCGAGATCCACTCGGTATTCGCGGGGATCGCGGGCAGCCACGTGCGCTCGCTCAACTCGCACGGCATCGTCGCGATCCGCGACAAGGAAGTGGCGCCCGGCGACGTGGATCGCGTGATCGACGCGGCGCGCGCGGTGGCGATTCCCGCCGACCAGAAGATCCTCCACATCCTGCCGCAGGAATTCATCATCGATTCGCAGGAGGGCATCCGCGAGCCGATCGGCATGTCGGGCGTGCGCCTCGAGGCGAAGGTGCACATCGTCACGGGCGCGGAGAGCGCGGCGCAGAACATCGTCAAGTGCGTGCAGCGCTGCGGCCTCGAGGTCGAGGACATCGTGCTCGAGCAGCTGGCGTCGAGCTACGCGGTGCTCGCCGAGGACGAGAAGGAACTCGGCGTGTGCCTGGTGGACATCGGCGGCGGCACGACCGACATCGCGGTGTTCTCGGGCGGCGCGATCCGGCACACGGCCGTGATCCCGATCGCGGGCGACCAGGTCACGAACGACATCGCCGTCAGCCTGCGCACGCCGACGCACCACGCCGAGGAGCTCAAGGTGAAGTACGCCTGCGCGCTCTCGCAGCTAGCGAACCCGGACGAGACCATCGAGGTGCCGAGCGTGGGCGACCGGCCGGCGCGGCGGCTCGCGCGGCAGACGCTCGCCGAGGTCGTCGAGCCGCGCTACGAGGAACTCTTCGCGCTCGTGACCGAGGAACTTCGCCGCTCCGGCTTCGACGAGATGATCGCCGCGGGCGTCGTGCTCACGGGCGGCAGCGCCAAGATGGAAGGCGTCATCGAGCTCGCCGAGGAAGTGTTCCACGCGCCGGTCAGGCTCGGCCTGCCGCAGGGCGTGAGCGGGCTCGTGGACGTCGTGAGGAATCCGATCCACGCGACGGGCGTCGGCCTGTTGCTGTTCGGGCGCGAGAACTACGTGCGACGGGGACGCGCCGTCCCGGTCGCAAACGGCGTGCGCAGCGTCGTGGACCGGATGCGCGCGTGGTTCCAGGGGAATTTCTGAGGAAAGCGGTTGGCGGTTGGAGGTTGGCGGTCAGTCGAAGAGGACAGCGGAAAGGGCAACGCAAGGGGCAGCAAGGGTTTCGAGGGGCGGCAGCGCCGCTCCTCACGGATCACGAATCACTTCTCATCGGTCACTTTTCATCATCGGAGCAGCACACAATGTTCGTACTCGCAGACACGGAGAATCAGGGGGCCATCATCAAGGTGGTCGGCGTCGGCGGCGGCGGCGGCAACGCGGTTACCCACATGGTCGGCTCGGGGATCGAGGGCGTCGACTTCGTCTGCATCAACACCGACCAGCAGGCGCTGAAGCACTCGAAGGTGAAGACGAGCCTGCAGATCGGCTCGAACATCACCAAGGGTCTCGGCGCGGGTGCGGACCCGGAGGTCGGCCGGCAGGCCGCCATGGAGGACCGCGACCGCATCGTCGAGCTCGTCGAAGGCTCGGACATGATCTTCATCACCGCCGGCATGGGCGGCGGCACCGGCACCGGCGCCGCGCCGGTCGTCGCGCAGGTCGCGAAGGAACTCGGCATCCTGACGGTTGCCGTCGTCACCAAGCCCTTCGAGATGGAAGGCAACAAGCGCCTCGCGCTCGCCGAGCAGGGTATCGGCGAACTCGGCAAGTACGTGGACTCGCTGATCACCATCCCGAACCAGAAGCTGCTCACGGTGCTCGGTGGCGACACGACGCTGCTCGACGCGTTCAAGTCGGCGAACCAGGTGCTGCAGGGCGCGGTGCAGGGCATCGCCGAGCTCATCACGCGGCCGGGCCTCATCAACGTGGACTTCGCCGACGTGCGCACCGTGATGGCGGAGACCGGCATGGCGATGATGGGCTCCGGCGCGGCGACGGGCGAAAATCGCGCGCGTGCGGCGGCGGAAGCCGCGATCTCGAGCCCGCTGCTCGAGGACGTGAACCTGTCCGGCGCGCACGGCCTGCTGATCAACGTCACGGCGGGCATGGATCTGCGCACGAGCGAGTTTCATGTCGTCGGCGACACGATCAAGCAGTACGCCTCGGAGGACGCGACCGTCGTCGTGGGCTACGTGATCGACCCCGAGATGACCGACCAGATTCGCGTCACGGTGGTCGCGACCGGCATCGGCCGGCCGGCGGCCGTGCGCGGCTTGCCGCAGGGCGTGCAGCCGAAGGTCGAGGTCGTGGCGGGGGGCGGTCGGCGGACGCCGCGTCCGCTCGACAATTACGCCGACTACGATACGCCCGCCACCATCCGTCGCCAGGCCCGCCGTGCGGTGGGCGACGACGTGCGCTCCGACCTGGGTGGCGAGTCGTACCTCGACATTCCGGCGTTCCTGCGTCGCCAGGCCGACTGAGCGGGGGAACGGCCGATTGGGAAGTGACCGGGCGGTGGGGCGGTCGAGGCCGCCCAGCCGCCCTGCCCGGGCGTCGAGCCGGTGCGCCAGAGGCTTCGCAGGAATAGCGAAAAGGTATGTCAATCAATGACTTGTGACGGTTCTGCGCGTTGTGCTATTCTCCCCGGCTAACCTAACGAGGGGACGCGGCGCGGCCGCGCCACCGCCCCAGAGATGCTCAAGCAGAGAACGCTGAAGAACTCGATCCGCGCGACCGGCGTGGGCCTGCACACCGGCAAGAAGGTGCTGATGGTGCTTCGGCCGGCCCCGGCGAACCACGGCATCTGGTTCCGGCGCACGGACCTCGACGAGCCGGTGGACATCCCGGCGCGCGCCGGGAACGTCGGGGAGACGACGCTCGGCACGACGATCATGAAGGACGGCGTCAAGGTCTCGACGGTCGAGCACCTGCTGTCCGCCCTCGCCGGGCTCGGCATCGACAACGCGATCATCGAGCTCTCGGCGGACGAAGTGCCGATCATGGACGGCAGCGCGGGCCCCTTCGTGTTC
>JBBIVG010000328.1:0-3503 GCA_037439865.1 Nevskiaceae bacterium | reverse complement strand
GGGACAAGGTGGCCGAGGGGCTCGGCTGCCACGGCGAGTACGTCGATTCGATGGACGCGCTGCCGGGCGCGCTCATGCGTGCCAAGGCGCACCCGGGCCCGGTACTCGTCTGCGTGCGCACGAGCAAGGAAGCGAACCTCGCGGTGCCCGAGACCGGCGTCGCGCGGTTCTTCGAGGTGTACTTCGGGCCCGCCGCATGAAGGAACTGAAGGGCAGGACGGTCCTCGTCACGGGAGCCGCCTCCGGCATCGGCCTCGAGTGCGCGCGGGCCTTCGCGAAGCGCGGTGCGAACCTCGTCATTTCCGACGTCAACTCCGCCGCGCTCGAGACTGCGCGTGCCGGCATCGTCGCGAACGGCGCGTCGTGCTTCGCGCGGGCGTGCGACGTGTCGCGCGAGGAGTCGGTCGACGAGTTCGCCGCCGCCGTGCACCAGGCGGTCGGTGCCGTGGACGTCCTGGTCAACAATGCCGGCGTCGCTTTCCTCGGCGGCTTCGAGGAGACGCCACTCGGCGAGTGGCGCCGCATCCTCGACATCAACGTCCTCGGCATCGTGCACTGCATCCGCGCGTTCCTGCCGGCCATGCGCAAGGCGGGCGGCGCGCGCAAGATCGTGAACGTCGCCTCGCTGGCCGGGTTTGCGCCCGCGCCGAACATGTCGGCGTACGCCGCCTCGAAGCACGCCGTCGTGGGATTGTCCGAGGTGCTGGCGATGGAACTGCACGACACCGACATCTCGGTGCTCGTCGTCTGCCCGGGCATCATCAACACGGCCATCGTGCACGTGAGTCCCACGGCTTCGGGAATGAGTGTGGCGCAGATCGCGAAGCTGCAGAAGTACTATGCGGACGAGGGCTGCCACCCGGGCGTCGTCGCCGAGGACGTGGTGCGCAGCGTCGAATCCGACGACGGTTACCTGTTCACCGGCCCGGCGGCCCGGCTCGGGTTCAACGCCATGCGCTTTTCACGCAAGCTCGCGCGCCGGCTCACGATCGCTGCAGCGAGGAAGAGCGGCTACCTCGCGGAATGACGCGATTCCGGGGCGGCGCGGGTGTGGCATATTGCCGCCAACCTCCCCGGGATTTCCGTCCATGCGATTCGCCATACCCAGGATTCCGGCAGCGCGGCGGAGCCGCGTTGCAGGGGCGTCGCTGCTGCTCGCCGCCTTGCTCTGTCCCTTTGGCCTGCTGCGCGCCGCACCGAAGACGGACGTCGTCGTCTTCCAGAACGGCGACCGTCTGACGGGCGAAATCAAGGGCCTCGACAAGGGCAAGCTCGAATTGAGCACGGACTCGGCGGGAACCGTCTACATCGAGTGGGACAAGGTCGCGAGCGTCACGACCAACCAGTACCTGAACGTCGAGACCAGCCGCGGGGCGCGCTATTTCGGCAAAGTGCCGCCGGCTGAGCGGGACGGCACGATGCAGCTGCGCGTCGAGGGCGAACCCGAGGGCCAGACGCTCGTCCTCACGGACGTCGTGCGCGTGAAGCCGATCGAGCAGGGCTCGCTGTTGAAGCGGCTCGACGGCTACGTCACCGTGGGCTTCGACTACACGAAGGCGAACAACCAGACGCAGTTCAATTTCAGCGGAGGCGTCAGCTCGAGGGACGAGATTCGCGAATGGACCCTCGACGGGGCGATGACCCTCAACTCTCAGTCGGACGGACGCTCGACCAGCATGTACGACGTCACGCTGTCGGGCAAGCGCTTCCTGCAGGATCGGTGGTTCCTCGGCTCGTTCGTTTCGGTGCAGGGCAATGAGGAACTCGGGCTCAGCATCCGCGAGATCGTCGGCGCGGGACCCGGGCGCTACTTCGTGCAGGACTCGCACCATGAGTGGTACGGGATCGCCGGGCTCGCTGCCTCCCGCGAGAACTTCCAGGAAGAACAGACGCGCAACAGCCTGGAGGCCGTGCTCGCGACGCAGTATTCGTTCTTCCAGTACGACACGCCGAAGCGCAATTTCGATGCGGGCCTCGCGCTCTTCCCGAGCCTCACCGAGGCCGGGCGTCTCCGCGCCGAGCTCGACGTCGAAACGCGTTATGAGATCGTCAAGGACCTGTTCTTCGACGTGACCCTGTACGGCAGCTACGACAGCAAGGCCGTCGATGCGGCGGAGTCGAAATCGGACTACGGCGTGGTCACGTCACTCGGCTACTCGTTCTAGCGGCGGACCGGCCTCGTCGACGTCGGACGGCACCGGTTCGCCCGGCAGCCCCCGGTACGCCAGGCTCGTCGCGAGAGCTGTCGTGAGCACGACCAGCATCACGGTGCCGAACGGAAAGCCGGCCAGCCGGCCCGTGTCCGACGCCGTGATGAACAACAGCACCGTGATCAGCCCGCGGGGCGCCAGCCACGCCAGGCGGCGGGGCTCCGCGACGCCGAGGGCCTTCAGGATGCCGAACCGGCTCGCATAGATGACGCCTGTCATCGCGGCGGCGAGCGCCCAGGCCCGCCAGTCCAGCATGGCGCCGAGGTCGGTCCAGTACCCGAGCATGATGAAGAACACGCTCTTCACGGCGAAGGTCAGCTCCGCGACCAGGCTCTTGAAATCCGCGAGCGTGCGGTCGTAGCGCGGACGGTGCATGGCCTTCAGGCGCGCGTTCCACTCGAGCAGGTGCGGGTTGTTGAGCAGCAGCCCGCACACCAGGATCAGGATCAGCGGCGACAGGTGCAACATCTTGCCCGCCGCGTAGAGCAGCAGCAGCCCGGCGAGCAGCGGGACGAAGCGGATGTGTCCCTCGAGCCGGTTGATGAGGAAGAACACCCCGAGCGCCGTCAGGGCCGCAGCCGCGAGCGAGACGGCGCCGCCGCCGAACAGGCCGCCCAGGAAGCGCTCCAAGGAGCCGTTCGCCCCGAGCCAGGCGTAGAAGAACAGCACGCCGATGATGTCCGAGAGGGAACTCTCGTAGACGACGAATTCACGCGCTTCGCCCGGGAGGCCGGCCGCGCTTGGGATCGCCACCGCGCTCGATATCACCGCGAATGGCATGGCCGCGAGGGCAGCCACGGCCCAGTCGTAGCCGAGCAGCCTCGCGAACAGCCACGTGAAGACGAGCAGGGTCGCGAGGAAGCCCGCGAGCGCCGCGGTGCTCGATCGCGCGATCAGCTTGGCGCGGTCACGGCGCACCTCGAGGTCGAGGGCTCCTTCCAGCACGATGAGGACCAGGCCGATCGTGCCGACGACCGGCAGCAGTGACTCGACGAAGCCCAGCTCGAATCCGCTTCGGTCCAGGACCTCGCGCGCGATCATGCCGGTCGAGATCAACAGCACGACACCCGGGACCCGCGTCCTGCGCGCGAACACCTCGAGGACGTATGCGAGGACGAACAGCGCGGCGAGGACGAAGAGCGCGCGGTCGGCCATCGGTCGCCGCCTGGTCAGCCGCCGAGCAGCTGGCGGCGCGAGACCGACGGAGCCGGGGGCGGCTCCTCCGACTCGAACAGCGCGTCCGCCGCGGCCTTCGCGGCGCCCTGCGCGGCCTCGTGGTCGGTGAAGTCGCTC
>JBBIVG010000327.1:0-3545 GCA_037439865.1 Nevskiaceae bacterium | reverse complement strand
GAGTCGAGGCATGTTCGTGGATCCCCCTGACGCGGTGACCAACCATGGTATCCACCGCGAGTCCGTTCGGCTAATGTGCCTCGACGAATGTCCGACGTCCTCGTTCTCGGCCCCCAGTTCCGCGCGCCCAATCTCCGCGACGCCCTCCGCCAGGCACGACTGGAGGGACCGATTGCGACCATCACCGCCGGCTGGCAGGAACGCGAGGGCGAGCTCGGGGCGCTCGAGGAACACCTCGGCGAGCACGCCCGTGACCTGCGGCTCTACGCGCGCGCGGAGGCGGCGTTCACTCAGGACCCGGACCTGCACGATGCGTATCGCCGCCGTCAGAACGACCTGCGCAGCCTGCAGGAGTTCTATCGCGTGCGCCTGTCGCACGCCAAGGCGGCGGCGCGTGAGCTGCTAGCGGCCGACGACCTCTCCGAACTCACCCGGCAGGCCCGGCGCTCGGCCATCGCAGCGATCCGTCGCCTGGACGCGGAACACCTCCGGGCCATCGAGCGGATTCACGCGGCATTCGACGAGGAATGGTCGGCGCGGCGGCGACCGGTCCTTGCCGGACAACTCGAGGAACTCGAGCACCTGCTCGAGCAGGCGAACCTGGTCTGCATCGCCGGGGGTCACGTCGCCGTACTGCTCAACCGGCTGCGGCTCTTCGGCCTCGGCCGGCTGCTGCGCGGCCGTCCCGTGGTGGCCTGGTCCGCCGGAGCCATGGCGATCGCCGAGCGCGTGGTGCTGTTCCACGACCATCCACCGCAGGGCGCGGGCGACGCTGAAGTCTTCGAAGCCGGGCTCGGCCTCGTGCGCGGCACGGTGTTCCTGCCGCATGCGACCACGCGACTCGCGCTGGGTGACCGCAGGCGCATCGCGCTTTTCGCGCGCCGGTTCAGCCCGTCCGAGTGCCTGACGCTCGACGACGGCAGCCGCCTCCACTGGCACCGCGGCCGCCTGCAGGATTGCTCGTCGACGCTCAGGCTGACCCGCTCCGGCAAGACCGCGGCGGCTGGAGCGTCACGATGACCGAGCGAGCGCGTCCCGCAGCGAGCAGCGCAACGACAGCGGGCCTCGACATCGCGGCGGTGGCGGCGACACGGCGTTCGCCCATCGTCGACCCGGGCGGTCTCACGTTCGTTTATCGCGGCGATGCCGATGCGGTGAACCTGCGACTCTGGATCCACGGGTTGCCGGCGTCCCAGCCGTTCGAACGCGTCGGTGAGACCGACGCATGGGTGCTGCGCGTCGAGCTCCCCGGGAATTCGCGCGTCGAGTACAAGCTCGCGGTCGTCCGGGACGGCCGCGAGGAATGGATCCTCGATCCCCTCAATCCGCTGCAGGCGGCGGATCCGTTCGGCGCCAACTCCGTCGCACAGGGTCACGGCTACGCGCGGCCGGAATGGACGCTGCGCGACCAGCAGGCCCGGCCCGGCACGCTCGACGAACTCACCGTGCAGAGTGCCGCGCTCGGCGACGAGCGCCACGTGGGCGTCTACGTCCCGGCGCGCTTCCGTCGCACGCGGCGCTACCCGTTGCTGATCGTGCACGACGGCTTCGACTACCTGCGCTACGCCGACCTGCAGGTCGTGCTCGACAACCTCATCGATCGGCTCGAGATCCCGCCGCTCATCGCCGCGCTCACCCAGTCGCCGAACCGGCTCGAGGAGTATGCCGGGCACGACGGGCACGCCCGCTTCGTCGCGCGAGAGATCCCGGAACTGCTGCAGCACTCGTTCCCGCTGCACCCGAGCCCTGCGGCGCGCGGACTGATGGGCGCAAGCTTCGGGGCCGTAGCCTCGCTGCACGCGGCCTGGCGGCACCCCGGCGCGTTCGGCCGCCTGGTGCTGCAGTCCGGATCCTTCGCGTTCTCGGACATCGGGCACCATCGCCGCGGCGCGACCTTCGACCCCGTGGCCCGCTTCGTGAACGAGTTCCGCGGACGGCCCGGACGACCCGCCGAGCGCATGTACCTCAGCTGCGGCATCTACGAGTCGCTCATCTACGAGAACCGCAGCCTGGTGCCGCTGCTGCGCCACCACGGCATTGAGGTACGCTACGAGGAAGTCCGCGACGGCCACAACTGGGAGAACTGGCGCGACCGGCTGCAGTCGGCGCTCACGTGGCTGTTCCCGGGCCCGCTGTGGATGATCTACGAATGAGCCGAACGGGCCCCTGGAGGAGAATTTCGTGGCCAACGTCACCCGCCGGATCGGCCTGTCGCTCGGCGCCGACATCTGCTGGCCCATCTGCTTCGAGGAGATCCTCGGGCGCCTGAAGCTCGCCATCCTCTGGCGAGGGGACACGCTCGGCTTCGACGTGAGCCGCGTGACGATCGAGCCGTTCGACCTGCGCCAGCCGGTACGTTACGACCTGGTGATCGACCGCCTCACCCACTGGTATCACACCAGCCGCGAGTGGATCAAAAAGGCCGTCGTGCTGAACGACACCTACGTCTTCAACAATCCCTGGTCCATCCAGGCGAACGAGAAGCACACTACCTACTGCGCGATGATGCGACTCGGGCTCGCCGTGCCCGACACCTGGATGATTCCACCGAAGGCTTACGAGCAGACCGCCGATCTGCAGCCGACCCTGACGCGTTACGCGCAGTTCTTCGACCTCGCCCAGATCGGGGCAAGGCTCGGCTATCCGCTGTTCATGAAGCCTTACGACGGCGGCGGCTGGGTCGGTGTGTCCAAGATCGACGACGAGGCGCAGTTGCGCGCCGCGTACGATGCGAGCGGCACGAAGGTGATGCACCTGCAGTCTGCGGTGATCCCCTACGAGTTCTTCGTGCGCTGCATCGGCCTCGGGCCACAGACCCGCGTCGTCAACTACGACCCGGGCGCGCCCCTGCACGACCGGTACCGCATGGACCGCGGCTTCCTCACGGCGGAACAGCAGGCGGAGCTCGAGGACATCACGCTGACCATCAACGCGTTCTTCGGCTGGGACTTCAACTCCTGCGAGGCGCTGCTCAAGGGCGGCCGCTGGTACCCGATCGACTTCGCGAACGCCTGCCCGGACTCGCAGGTCACCTCGCTGCACTACCACTTCCCCTGGCTCATCAAGGCCAACCTGCGCTGGGCTATCTTCTGCGCGGCGACGAAACGCAAGGTGCACCGCAACCTCGACTGGGAACCGTACTTCCGCATTGCATCCGAGGACCTGCCCGATCGCGAGAAACTGCGGCGCTACGCGCGCCTCGCGCGACAGCACTTCGACACGGACCAGTTCGAGGATTTCTGCAGGACGCACCTCGCGCATCTCGACGAGGTCGCGTACGAGTTCTTCGGCACGCCGTCGGCGAAGGAAGCAGTCCGCAAGAAGGTCACCGCGCTCTTCCCGGCGCACGAGATCGACGAGTTCACCGAGCTCTTCTTCGGCCGCATCCAGCGCTGGCGCGAAGCCGAGGGGCGCCCGGCATGAAGAAGGACTGGTTCGGCTGGCAGACGCACCGCCTGCCCTGCCCGGCGCGAGTCGTGCGCTGGGGCCACTACGGCAAGCCCGTGCTGCTGTTCCCGACCGCCGGCGGCGATTGCGACGAGGCT